>CAZLOC010000631.1:0-2254 GCA_964560935.1 uncultured Anaerolineaceae bacterium
GCCATGCCCAAAGATACGCATCCCATGACGCTCTTCTCGCTGGCCGTGCAGTCCCTGCAACCCCGGTCGGAGTTTGTGCGCCGCTATCAGGAAGGCATGCACAAGGATGAATACTGGGAGCCCGCGCTGGAAGACAGCCTCAACCTGACTGCCAAACTGCCGGTCCTGGCTGCCTTTATTTACAACCTGAAGTTTCGCGATGGTAAGGAGCCCAAGGTCGACCCGGACCTGGATTATGGCGCGAATTTTGCCCGCATGCTGGACGTGGAAGACCAGAAAGGCTATTCTGACCTGGCGCGCCTGTACTTCATCATCCATTCGGACCACGAGTCCGGGAACGCTTCGGCTCACGCCACCCATCTGGCTGCTTCCACGCTCTCGGACATCTACTATGCCTTTTCTGCTGGCCTGAACGCCCTGGCCGGCCCGTTGCATGGACTCGCCAACCAGGAATGCCTGGGCTGGCTGCTGGGTGTGCGCGACATGTTCGGCGGCGTGCCGACCAAAGAGCAACTGCACCAGTATGCCTGGGACACGCTCAAAAGCGGCAAGGTCATCCCCGGTTACGGTCACGCCGTGTTGCGCGTGCCCGATCCGCGTTTCACTGCACAGATGAAATTTGCCAAGGAACGTTTCCCCGATGACGCCCTGGTCCAGCTTGCGGACATGGTCTTCGAGATCGTCCCGCAGGTGCTCAAGGAACAGGGCAAGGCCAAGAATCCCGCCCCCAACGTGGACGCCATCTCCGGCACGCTCCAGTATTACTACGGCGTGCAGGAGTTTGACTTCTACACCGTGCTGTTCGGCGTCAGCCGCGCGTTGGGTGTGACTGCCAACTACGTCTGGGCGCGCGCGCTGGGCCAACCCATCGAGCGCCCGAAATCCCTGACGATGAAGATGCTCGAAGATGTGGTGGTAAAGGCGAAATAGCCTGCATGAAGACTTCCCTGGAAGAAAACTCCCGAAACACTGGCTTCGGGAGTTTTTGTTTTCGCTGCGTGTTTTTTGGATTCAAATAAAAGCGCTTTTGGAGATAGGACACAATCAATAAGCCGCTTGACCAAAGAACACTTGTTCTATATAATTTGAGCAAATGTTCCTGCTCCCGTCTCGCCTGCGCAAGCTCCTGCAAAAGCATAAGGGGTCGGATTCGCGCGCCTTCCAGGCAGACCAGGAACTGCTGGTAGCCATCCGGGAAGCCGCGCAGCAGCAGGGCCGCGCTGAGGAGGAAGTCTGGATGGACTTCGCCAGAAGCGGCCGGGATCAGTACCTGCAGGGCAGCGAACTGGAGGCCTGCTGGGACTCTTTGTCGGAACGCGAACAGGAAGTCACTGTGCTGGCTTGCCTGGGGTACAGAAATTATGAAATTGCCGAGACCCTGGGCATCTCCCACGAAACCGTCAAGACCCACTTGCAAAACATCTTCACCAAATTTGACATTCACAGCCGTAAGGAACTCCGCCTGGCGCTCAAAGACTGGCGCTTCGAGGAGTGGTGGGATGCTCATCATTCGTAGAGGTTTTCTTTTTGGACACGGATTTCACGGAGAAGACGGATTTTTTCACATTCTCAAGGATGGGTAGCCCCCTCACGGTGTGATTGGTTTTGAACTGCGAAGAGCGCAAAGCCCTCGAAGATTTAATGGTTTTCCTTTGCGTTCTTCGCGCGCTTTTCGGTAAATTTAAAGGGTATGAAAGCCCTGCGCCAGCCATAGGGGATGAAACCGCTCCGCCCCCCAGGTCTGCCTCCCCCGACGGGCTAGCCCCAAAATCCCCCCTGAAATCCCCCGCAAGGGGATTTTCTTTTCCTCATTTGAAGGATAGGATAATTTCCTGTTTGGCTGAAAACCTCCGGGAAGTTGCTGTGCAATGAAAAGTTACCAGAAGTCGAACAAATCCAGGGTGTTTGTCATCCACGGACGCAACGAAGGGATGCGCCGGGCTCTCTTCGATTTTCTGCGCGCGATCGACCTGAAACCCATCGAATGGAGCGAAGCAGTTAACTTGACCGGCATCCCTTCTCCGATGGTCAGTGAAATCCTGGATGCAGCCATGCAATATGCGCAGGCGATCATCGTGCTTTTTACAGGCGATGACCAGGCGAGACTCAGGGACGAATTCTTGTCAGCCAATGACCCCGACTATGAAAGGGAAATAACTCCACAGTCCAGGCCGAACGTCATTTTCGAAGCAGGGCTGGCATTGGGAAAATATCCCGAACGTACTATTCTTGTCCAGGTGGGGGTTCTCAGGCC
>CAZLOC010000632.1:0-1044 GCA_964560935.1 uncultured Anaerolineaceae bacterium
GCTTTGCGTGAAGCGGGCCAGCCCGTGCTGGAGATTTCGATCCCCACGGCTTACGACCTGGGCGCGGAATTCTATCGTTGGGAAGTAGCGACGGCGGTCGCCTGCCATATCCTGGGGGTGAACGCCTTCGACCAGCCGGACGTGCAGGACAGCAAGGATCGCACCAAGGCCAAGATTGCGACCTATCAGAAAAAGGGAGCGTTGGAGGCGGGTGAATTCGTCCCCTTGAAAGATGCAAAACCGGCGCTCAAGGAATTCCTGGAGCAGGTGAAAAAGGAAGATTACCTGGCCGTCAATGCGTATTTGCCACGGGATGAGGACATGATTTCCGCTTTACAGGATTTGCGCATTGCGCTCAGGCAGGTGACCGGATGCGCCGTGACGTTAGGCTTCGGCCCGCGTTTCCTGCACTCGACCGGGCAACTGCACAAGGGCGGCCCGGATCATGGCTTGTTCCTGCAGATCACCGCCGACCCTGTGGAAGACGTTGAAATCCCAACCCAGAAACTGAGCTTTGGCACCCTGGAACGGGCGCAGGCGCTGGGCGATTACGAAGCGCTCAAAGCGCGTGGACGCCGGGTCTTGCGCCTGCATCTTTCGAACCCGGATGAGGTTGGGAAGATTGGTGAATTGATTTGAAAAACAAATAATTGTGGTCTCGATACGCCCTTCGGACAGCACTCAGGGCTACTCGACCACCGATTTCTCGAAACAATCAGGTAATTAGCCAAATATTAGAGGTATCAACATGTCAGACTTAGCCCAAATGAAATGTGTCGCCTGCCGCGGGGGGGAACCGGTGCTTAGCGAGCAGGAAATCACAGCGCTGCAACCCGATGTGCCGGAGTGGCAGGTGATCGAAGTGGACGGCATCAAACGCCTGGAGCGCACTTTCAAGTTGAAAAACTTCATCGAAGCCATGGCATTTACCAACAAGGTGGCCATGATCGCTGAAAAGGAAGACCATCATCCACTGATCGTTACCGAGTGGGGGCGGGTGAAGGTGCAGTGGTGGACGCATAAGATCAAGGGGTTGCATAAGAA
>CAZLOC010000632.1:1144-2249 GCA_964560935.1 uncultured Anaerolineaceae bacterium
GGGCGACCCTTTGCAGGGTGCTTCGCGATCGGCGCTGTGGAAGCGCGCCCTCGCCCGAATGATTTTATTATGGCGGCAAAAACGGGGTGATCTCCCTATTGAGTGCAGATGAGTAAAACTCGCGCAAAATTTACCGCAAAGACCGCAACACCTGCCACCTGCCCCGCACGAACGAACAGTGCGGGGTGAGCGGGCGGTGCCAGGGAGAACGCGAAGAAATCCTTATTTAACCTTTGCGGGCTTTGCGTTCTTCGCGGTTCAAAACAGAACTGCACCATAGAGGGAGACTACCCCAAAACGGATAGCCTGGTATAGTCAGGCAGGTGAAATGAAAATAACAGACCGCCCGTCGTTTAAATTCGAGGGGCGGTTTTTCTCGGTAGGGCGGGTTGCCAACCTGACGAAATCGATTATCTTATCGGTCTTACATCCACAAGTTTGGCGCGGACAGCCACGCGCCGCAGATATGAATTTGATTTTTCATCATATGTATCGCATGTAATGAGGGTTAGATATGCTTCATCTTCATGCTGGAAGACTGTAATATCACCAGGGTCAACATATTGATTTGACACCACCTTATAAGTGTAGCGATAGCTTGAGTTGTAAATGAAGATGTACTCACCAATGCCTAAATATTTCAGCTTTGAGAAGACCCCGGGTTTTCCATCTGCATTGACAACATGCGCTGTGAGCACACTGTTCCCCTTCCATGTGGGATAAGCCGTCCCATTCAACCATCCGACCTGATCCTGCAACCAGGAGACATCCCAACCACCAGCCTTGATCTGCACTCCCAAGATAGAGTTGTTCACTCTAATTACAGGGATCTCAATGACAATGTTCATTGTGTCATAAATAGAACGGGTAAAACCATCCAGTTTCGTGATGATATCGGGGCGGAAACCTGTCACCGGGATCAGGAAGCCGCTAACGGCTGGAGCAGGAGGCACGGATTCGCCGTCATCGTCTCCACCTCCTCTGCCTCCCCCTCCACCCGATGCACCTCCCGTTACAACCAGCGTATCTACAACCAGATCATGATTCGTCGCGCCTTCATTTGAAGTGAGATTTCCCGCCTGGATTGTGTTTGTATAACTGCCGT
>CAZLOC010000633.1:0-2247 GCA_964560935.1 uncultured Anaerolineaceae bacterium
TCACGGGTAAGATTGCCTGGGCGCATCTGAAAGAATTCCCGGACTACTACACGCGCCTCGACAAGCTCGAGACAGAGGCGGATGCGTATTGGGCGACACGTCGCTGAACGCGTAGTGGCGCATGGGATTGAGGGGCTGCTCGTCAATTGGGGAGCTTTCTGTTCGACGGCAAACTGCCGGCCGAGCTCAGTTGCACTAGCTGTACTATTCGCATAATTAGCGATGTGATTGCCAGGAAGGGATTTTCGGAATGGGTGATAAGCAATCTCCTGAGATTAACTCGGATCGAGATGGTGAGTCGAAGCAGGCTAACCAGGCAGGTCAAGGCACCCAGGAAGAGGCCAAGAAAATTGAAGTCGGCATGGTCGTAGAAGCCGATGAAGGTGATCTAGGACAAGAAGATATAAGCGAAGCGAAGGTAACGGATGTAGTTCATGATCAGGCGGGTGATGTCGAGACAATAGTTGCCGAGAAGGGTACTATCTTTAGGAAACAGCTTGAGATTCCCGTCGAGCGGATCCAGTCCGTTTCACAAGAAACCGGCGGTGACGAATCAGAGAGCTCGCCAAGTAAAGTCGTTATCACAGCAAGCGAAGAGGAAATTGAGGCGCTGGGGTCGGTCGGACCGGAGGCGTTTCCTCCCGAAGACCTGACCAGGCCAGAGTACGGGGATGACCTGCTCGACATAACAGGGAAAGCTCTGCCAACGGATGTCGGCCTACGCAGGCTTGAAGAGGAGGCAAGGCCTGTTACAGGTACAAGTGCACAGGAGACAGACAAGTTGCACGGGACGCTGGAAGCGGGGAAGACCAGGGAGAGGGGGAAGGCCGGAGAAAGAGAAGGTAGCGCAGATGCGGATGCAGGTGATGACGATAAGGTCAACATATTCCAGGTACTAGGCCCGGGCCTTTTGTCCGGGATGGCGGGCAACGACGCTTCGGCCGTCGCCTCATACTCGTTGGATGGTGCCCAGAACGGTTACGGCCATCTCTGGCTGATGCTTCTCTCTACGCCATTGCTTCAAGCCGTTCAATTCGCATGCGCCAAGATAGGTCGCGTCCAACAAAAGGGTCTTGCAGAAATAGTTCGAGAGCATTACGGAAGGAAGGTGGCAGTGCCCGCTGCCCTGCTCCTGATTGTTGCGAATATTGCCTTGATTGCAGCTGATTTGGTAGCTATCAGCACCGGTCTCGAATTGATAACTGGTTTGCGGTGGGCGTGGTTCGCGGCGCCGGTTGCCCTCGTCTTATGGTATATCACGGTATACCAGAACTTTGACGCAATCAAAAAGATCTTCCTGGCGCTGAGCATGGTTTTCGTGGCCTACATTATCACCGCCTTCTTTTCGAAGCCGGATTGGGGTGCGGTGCTGACCAACACATTCGTACCGCACGTGGACTTCGGCTTTGCCAGTATCAGCACAGCGGTTGCTCTGTTGGGCGCGACCATATCACCCTACACGATATTCTGGCAGGTACAGGGAGAAAAAGAAGAGAAACGCTCCGGTTCAACTAAGCGCAAGTTCCGGCTCGCCGCCATGGACATTGCTGCCGGCGTGATCAGTGGCAACGTGGTCGCTTACTTCATTATCGTCTCTACCGCGGCAACATTGTTCACCAAACACCAGCAGATCCATACAGCACTCGATGCAGCGCGAGCCCTGGAGCCGCTGGTTGGCCCCTTTGCCGAGTATCTGTTTGCCTTGGGTCTGATTGGGGCCGGTGTCATCGCCATCCCTGTGCTGCTGGCCAGCGCATCTTACGGCGTAGCCGGCACTATAGGCTGGCCGTCGGGTTTATCGAAGAAGCCCTGGCAGAACGAGGGGTTCTATCTGATCTTGACGGTAGGGCTGGCTGTGGGCCTGCTCCTTGCGCTTATTGGTCTCGATCCGGTGCATCTCATGTTCTGGGCAAATGTGTTGCAAGGGGTTCTGTCTCCGGTCCTGGTCGTATTGCTAGTGGTGATAGGCAACAGCCGCGGGATAATGGGCAAGAACAAACTGGGATTGGTCACCAATGCAGGCTTGGTGGGGGCAGCCATAGTCATGTTCGGCGCTTCAGTACTGCTTTTCTATGGGTTGGCGACCGGGCAGGGTGGCGGATAATCGGGCAGGCCTGTTACAGGCTGACCGTCGCTCAACTGAACGATAGCCACACCTATTTTGATCTACACCAGGAGAAGCTCCGGCAGGCAGGAAAGGCATCATGAACGTCCTCATCATCAGTACCAATCAAAGCGTCTTCCCCA
>CAZLOC010000634.1:0-2235 GCA_964560935.1 uncultured Anaerolineaceae bacterium
CCAAGCCGCGCGGCGAGATGAACGCCATGGTGATGGAAGCCATGCACACCACCTCGTGGAAATTCTGGGTTGTGGCAGTCATCCTGGGTGCGATCGTGCTGGTAGGCTTGTTCGGCTCCTGGGGCTATATGATCGCGGAAGGCCTGGGTGTGGCCGGTGTCAACCGCCCGTCTTACTGGGGCATCTTCCTGGTCAATACGGTTTTCTGGATCGGCATCAGCCACGCCGGGACCTTCATCTCGGCCATCCTGCGCGTTTTCAAGGCCGAGTTCCGCCGCCCGTTTACGCGTGCCGCTGAGTTGATGACCACCTTCGGCCTGGTGCAGGCTGGCTTTAGCATCTTCATGCACATGGGCCGTGTCTGGCTGGCGTATTGGTTGTTCCCTTACCCGAACCAGCGCCAGTTGTGGCCGAACTTCCACTCCCCGCTCTCCTGGGACCTGCTGGCCATCACCACTTATTTGCTGGCTTCAACCATGTATCTGTTCCTGCCGCTCATCCCTGACGTAGCCATGGCGCGCGACCGCTCAACAGGCTGGCGCAAGAATGTTTATAAGATATTAGCGTTGGGCTTCCGCGGCACCGAAGGTGAATGGACGCACCTGCGCAACGCCATGAACATCTTTGCCTTTGCCATCATTCCGGTCATGTTCTCGGTGCACACCATCGTGTCATGGGACTTCGCTGTGGCCACCCGCCCCGGCTGGTCTTCCACCATCTTCGGTCCGTACTTCGTGGTCGGTGCGTTGCACTCCGGCATGGGCGCGGTTATCATGGTGCTGGCGGTGGTGCGCGCCACGATGAAGAACATGAAGTATTTCATCCGCCCCGAGCACTTCGATGCCATTGGCAAGCTGATGCTCATTATTTCGATGACCTGGGCTTACTTCTTCTTCAATGATTACATGGTGCAATGGTATGGCGGTGACAAATGGACAAAGACCCTGCTGCACTGGCATGAGGCCGGCCCGCTGGGTTGGATGTGGTTCCTGATGCTGATTGTCAATGTTGCCATCCCCTGGCTTGTCTTATGGAACAAAAAATGGCGTTCCACGCCCTGGGTTGTCTTTATTGTTGGCTTGCTCATCAACGTAGGCATGTACATTGAGCGCTATATCATCGTTCCCATATCACTCACTATCAATCGGCAACCCTTCACCTGGCGGCTGTACCAGCCCGGGATCGAAATCCCGTTGAGCATCGGCACGCTGGCATTCTTCATCCTGCTTTATATGCTGGCTTCCAAGTTCATCCCGCTTGTTCCGGTCTGGGAAGTGCAGGAAGGCCAGATGGCGCATTCGGTCAAGAAATTCGGACGCGAGACCGTCGTAACGGTCAGCGAATTGGAATAGGAGCTGGACGATGGCTGACACTGTATCCCTGTTAGCGGTCTTCCCGGACCTTGAGCCTGCTGCCAATGCAATCGACGAATTGCGCAGCCTGGGCCTCTCTGACGGCCAGATGAACGTGATTTCCGGCATCCCGGTGACGGAAGCCATGTTGGGCCGTCCGCGCCAGTGGACCAACGTACCCCGCTTGGCATTGGGCGGAGCCGCTGGCGGTTTTTTGGTCGGTCTGTTCTTGATTTTCACGCCCCTGCTGTATTTCGTTCCGGTAGGAGGACAGCCTAAGGTTCCTGTGCCGCCCTCGGTGGTAGTGATCTTCGAGTTGACCATGCTTGGCCTGCTGATTTCCACTTTCCTGGGTGTTTTCCTGGACAGCACCTTCCCGTCCTATCGCCCGATGGAATATGTGCCTGAGATCAGCGATGGGAAGATTGCTGTCCTGTTCCATTGCCCGCAGGGCAAAGAGGAAAAATTCACCAGTGCTATGACCGCCCTGGGTGCTGAAAAGGTCGAGGCGGCGGAGGCGCAGCAGTTATGACATTGCTCAAACAACTCCTGGTTGTATTCCTTGTCGTTGGCCTGCTTTTTAGCGTGCTGCTCCTGTTTTCGATGGATGTCCTTAAGGTAGACTGGATCACCTTCATGGAAATCCAGCCATCTTTCGATGCGCAGGAAGACCCCTTGCCGGTTCCGGTGCGCTCCATCCCGGTGGATGGAGCGGCATCCATTCCAAACATGGGCGCGCCCGTCAATCCGGTGGTAGCCGATGATGTCTCGCTGGAGCGCGGGGAAAATTTATATGGGATCAACTGTGCCATGTGTCATGGGGTTACAGGGGAGGGCAACGGCCAGATCGCAGCCTTGCTTGCTAATAAACCTGCTAACCTGA
>CAZLOC010000635.1:0-2229 GCA_964560935.1 uncultured Anaerolineaceae bacterium
TGTCAGCCTGGCTTCCGGGGAACTGCAACTGGTGGAGTTCTTCCGCTATACCTGAGGCACCTGCCGCTCGATGGCGCCCATGGTTCATGGGCTTGAAGCTCAGTATTTTGGTAAGATCCGCTTCACCTACCTGGATGCGGATGATCCCAACACACGCGATTTCCAGCGCGCACTGGGATTCAATTACCAGCCGGAGTTCTACCTGTTGGATGGACAGGGCAATCTTTTGCAAAAGTGGGTGGGATTTGTTTCTCAGGAGCAGTTTGAAACGGTATTTGCGCAGTATGTGCAGTGAGAGAGTAGAGAATTGTGAATAGTAAGCAGGGCGACCCAAAAGGGCCGCTCTGTTTTTTATGTGAACATGTCATTGCCATCCCAAAGTGTGGTGGTTTTGCGAGGGCGGAGTTTATCCGCTTTAAAGTTTTTCCCATTCCTTGCGGCTGATATTTGCTTGGCGCAAGATGCGCGCCAGCAAATCTTTGCTGATTTCATTTCGATGTGGGTTGGGCAGTACAAGCCGTAATTCCCCCCTGATTAGAAACTCATGTTTTCCACCTGTATATGGTCCTTCAAATCCTGACCGTTTTAGTGCTTTGATCAAGTCTTTTCGTTATAACAGGACCAAACAAAGGCATGATTATGCCTCCGCTGGGACAAGCTGGATTCCTTCCACCACAGGGAGTTTATGCCCCATACGCAGACCGAGCACAAGCCAACCTTCCAATGCGCTTTGTAATTCTTCTCGACAGCTTTCCAGGTTTTCTGCCTGCGCCCAAACACCCGCGAAACCAGGAATTTCACCGTAATAATTTCCGTCTTCAAGGATTTCGTATTTTGCCAGGCGCATAGCTTTTTGAATATATGCAATTAACACAATACACCTCTTTGCTCATCTATCAAGTTGATTATAATGCAAACTATTTTTATTTCCTGTAGCTTGGTTTTTAACGCCCTTTCCAAATTCCAGTGGTCTCCCCATCCAGTGTTGACGACGCCACTGGTAGGCATTAACCACAAAGTCACGGAGATACTGAGAGAAAAAAGCTCCGTGACTCACTGTCGGAGCTTGTGCTGAGCCTGTCGAAGCGTGGTGAAATTTCCAGATCAACACTCAAGGGGGGAGACTATCCAAATTCCACGCCAGTAATTTCTCTAATATTTGTGCATCACTGTAATTCTTCAATATTCTGTTAGTGATCACTCACAACTGCTCGTCCCCGGTTCGGGTGTGCCGAAGGGCGAAGAGGCTGGCCAGGTGCCTGCGTTGAATTGCGAGACGTAATCGCGCAACACATCGAAGTCGCTGTCCCAGATAAAGACATCCTGTTTCGCTATAGGGTCATAAACCGTACCGGGCTTGAAAAGCTCACGCGGAAAAGAGACGAAGATGATATTGCGGCGCGGCATTCCCGTGCCCAGGCAGGCCAACTGGCTGATCTGCTCGGGCGTCAGGTCGGTCTGGATGTTATCCAGGAAAGAGGAAGTGATGGCCGGTACCTTCAAGATCGTCTCGGGTTTTTCTATCTCTTCCTGCAACGCGCACATGACCAGGTTCTGATGGCTGGCGCGGGCGAAGACGCTCACGTTGCGGATGCGCCCCAGCGTCAGAGCCTGCTCGCCGGTCAGATGCTGCGGACCGGCCGGAAAGACCAACCGCTCACTCCTGTCCGAGGCTGTGCGCCCATCGATCCCTTCGGAGAGCGTGATGTCCAGGCCGCCCAGTGCATCCACCACCTCCACAAAAACGTTCATATTGACTGCGATGTATTGGTCCGCTTTCAGGCCGAAGTTTAGGTCGAGCGTGCGCGCCAGCAGGCCCGGTCCCTGGCTGGGATGGTCCCAGAAGTGCAGGCCGGGGTTGCCATAGGTGTAGGCCGTATTGAGCTTTTGGCGATCAGTCCCCAGGTCGTCTCTCACTTCGGGAATCTGCACCCATAGGTCGCGGGGGAATTCCAGCACAGTAACGCGCTGTGCCCTGAAATCGACACGCGCGACGCGGATCATATCTGCCCGCCCGTAGCGATAGTCATCGGAACGCGAGTCGGAGCCGATGGCGAGAATGATCATGGTCGGCAAGTTGGTGCAGGGCAGGAAGGGAGAGGCCGGGGTTTCGGTCTCGAAACTTAACGTGGGAGCAAGCATGGAGGGTGGCCCCGATGCGCCGGGCGAAGCCGTCCATGTAGCGGGGAGTTCCCAGGCTGTCGGATGATCGAGTGCAGGGCCCAAGGG
>CAZLOC010000636.1:0-2225 GCA_964560935.1 uncultured Anaerolineaceae bacterium
AATTTTGTCACCCTCCCGAAGGATATCGGGACGATGTGAAGGAGCGGTCTTTGCGACTGAAGGGTCTCTAGTACATCGAATTAGAGATGCTTCGGGGCAGCGAATGCCCCTCAGCATGACATACTCATGTTGTCAAACGACTTTGTTAAGCCGTGTCATAAAAAAATAGACTTCCGAAGTCTCAAAGACTTCGGAAGTCTGCTTGTTACGCAAGTGACTTGCTACTTCCCCAACTTCTTTTTGAACGCCTCCGTCAACGCCGGGACGAGCTTGTGCATGTCGCCTACCACGCCGTAGCGCGCCACCTTGAAAATTGGGGCATCGGAGTCCTTGTTGATCGCCACGATGACCTTGCTGGTGCGCATCCCGGCCAGGTGCTGGATGGCGCCCGAGATGCCGCAGGCGATGTACAGGTCGGGCGAAACGACCTTGCCGGTCTGGCCGACCCCATGGTTGTAGGGGATATAGCCCGCGTCCACCGCCGCGCGTGCCAGAGGTGAGCGGGACGAGCGGTTTCATATGGTGCTTTTTTCAAAAAGGAGCCAACTGTAAGTGATTGCTCCGTCCCGCAGACATTGCTGGAGCGCTATGCTGCCCAGCATGGAGGGGAATATAGGATGAACATTCCAAAAAGGTTTGAAGAACTTCAGAATGACTTGCGCGAGTAGATCGGGTAAAGCGCGCAGGCGCAGAAGCAGTGTCAAGTCGCGCACTTGTAGCAGGTGTAGTCCCTGCTGTGCGGCCAGGGATTGCACCTCGCTTATCGAGAGCAGGTTTGGGGCATGCCAGCCACGTTGGTAAACATCCAACCATCTGTGCGAGGGTGGGTCGATTGCCTCCGGCCCGGTAAGAAAATCATCAACTAGGGCCAGCCGTCCGCCAATGCGCAGGATGCGTGAGGCTTCGGCTAGGTATTCCCTCGGCTGGGTGGCATGGACAAACGACTCGATAGAAAACGCCAGGTCGAATCCAGTGGATAGGGGTAGATGTTGGAAATCAGCTTCTAGCAGGCGGGCGTTGGACGGGGCGTGACGCGCACCGAGGCGGGCTTGCAACGGGCTGAGGGTCAGGCCGATGCCACGCGCTTTCGGTAGACCCACTAACAGATAAAATAGTGTGGCGCCCACACCGCAACCCAGGTCTGCGATGTGCCGGCTCTCTGTGGCGCGCGCAACGGATAGGAGCATGTCGTTTGAAACGTTCAGCGCCTCCGACAGGGTGGCGACGCCTGGCGGCCAGAGCGCGCGGTGGATGGCCTGCGCCTGGCGTGAAGAACCAAAGCGCAGGAAGAGGCGCGTGTTGTAATCATAATAAGCGCGGATGGAATCACGGATGGGGTCACGCATGGGAGGAATTATAAGGTGAAGTGGGGAACGTAGCATAGATGAAAGAAGGTAGTCGCGTAATGAAAAGAGATCGCCTGGTATGACGATCTCTCTTTGGGGCTTCTGTGATTAGGAGTTATTTCCCAAGTTTTTTCTTAAACGCCTCGGTCAACGCCGGGACGATTTTGTGCATGTCGCCGATCACGCCATAGCGCGCCACCTTGAAGATGGGCGCATCCGCGTCTTTGTTGATCGCCACAATGACCTTGCTGGTGCGCATGCCAGCCAGATGCTGGATGGCGCCGGAGATGCCGTTGGCGATGTACAGGTCTGGTGAAACGACCTTGCCGGTCTGGCCGACCTGGTGGTTGTAGGGAACATAGCCCGCGTCGACTGCGGCGCGGGAAGCGCCCATGGCACCACCCAGCGCTTTGGCCAGCCCACCGACCAGCTTGAAGCCTTCCTGTGCTTTCCAGATTTCAGCCTGTTTTTCGTCCAGGCCAGCAGGGACCGTCAGGGCCGGATTGTTAGACGTGCCGCGCCCGCCGGAGACGATCACGCCCGCGTCGGTCAGCGAGACGCCGCCTTCGGCGGTGGAGTAGCCTTCGACTGTGGACCTGGCCTCGGCGACTACGTCCACTTTGGTGATCGTCCCGGATGCCCCGGCTTGTTGTTGGGGCTTGGGGAAGGCGCGCCCGCGCAGGGTGACGATCTGCGGCCTGGCGTTGCAGACCGTCTTTTCAAGCAGCTTGCCCGCGTAGATGGGTCGTGTAGCCACAACTTTGTCGCCTTCAACCGCCAGTGCAATCACATCCACCAGCACGCCCGTATTGAGGTCGATGGCGGTCATGCCGGCCAGCTCGCGGCCACGAACTGTGGTCGGGAACAGGAGCAGGTCGG
>CAZLOC010000637.1:0-2221 GCA_964560935.1 uncultured Anaerolineaceae bacterium
TCACCCGGGGCAATATCTACACACCCAAGTGCGTCGGCACATTCATACGCAGCCGGACCACAAGCGCCAAGCGCCATGCTGGCGATCACAAGCGCTGAAAGTAAAACGAGCAAACGTTTAGTCATTTCTTACTCCTCCAAGTATCTAACTGAATTCCGATTCCCGCATGTGCGGGTGCAAGAAATAAGGCGGACAATACTCTTCTTTGTCGGCACCACCTCCTTCGGCGAAACTACTTGTGTATTATCCATAGCCAGAGAAATGCTTGCTATTTCTCTTAAGCTATGTAAATAAACACCAAAACGGCTAGACTAGCACGGAAGTATACCAAACTAATGACTAGGAGGGAGGAAACTCGGCCTGCCTTCGTCAAAATATAACAATTTTTTACCTATTTTTTATCCTCTTGGGTTTTGTAAAGAAGCTGATCACGGATACGCAGGTCGGTGTTGCGGATTTTCATGGTAAGGTCAGCCGCAAGGTTATACATGAGTCGATAGCCCAGTTGAGGGTACGTTTCACAAAGCATAATCAATTTATCGCGCGGGATTACCAACAAGCGTGTATCCTTCTGAACAGCACGCGCAGACGCAGACCTGAGTCCCTCATCAACAAGCGCCACCTCGCCAAAAGACTGGCCTCGACGCAACGTTGCAATAGCAGATTCCGCTTGTTTATTCTTATCGGGTGCGCCAACCAAGGCAGGATTGATCAAAATTTCAACTTCACCCTGAGTGATGATATATAACTCCTGACTGCTACTGTTCTCTTTAAAAACAATTTCCCCGGCTTGGAATACAACCTCCCGACATAGATTGGACACCATTTCAATTTGCGTGGGAGTGAATTGGTAGAATATGTCACTTTGCTTGAGATAATTTACAATGGTGCTCACGGCAACAATCCCTGATATGAAGTGTAGCATAAACAAGGACAGTACGCAACAAGATTTTAGACAGGATTTGAAAACGGAATTTGCTTGCAAGCCCCGAACGAACGTGCTATAATGTTGACAGTTTCCCCGCTTCTTAAAACATCCTTTTAAGTGCCCGATCCGTGTTTAGCCATTTTGCCTACCCGGGTTGTGCGTAACCAGATTTGAATAAAAACCCAATTTCTCCAAATTTATAACGTGAATCACCAGCCCACACTGGGGGTCTGGTTTGTTTCTGCTTTTCTACCCACAATTATTTCGACATTGAGAAGAGGATATGAAGATACTCGAACTTGAAAACGAACCTTTGGTCAAGCTACGCGCGATGGCCAAGGACCTTGGTATTCAGAATGCCAACCGGCTGAAGAAAGAAGCCCTGGCAATCCAAATTCGTCAGGTGGAAGCCGAGAAAGAAGGTATTGAACTGCGCGGAGGCATCCTGGAAATCATGAGTGAAGGGATTGGTTTCCTTAGAGCAGCCAATTACCGTATCAGCGACCAGGATGTCTACGTTTCACAAGCACAGCTCAGAAAATATGATTTGCGTTCAGGCGACTTGGTCATCGGCCACGTACGACCACCGCGTGAATCGGAACGGCACTATGGTTTGATAAAGGTCGATTCGATCAACGGCATAGATCCCGAAGAAGCTTCCCGCCGGCCAGTTTTCGAAAACCTGACCCCAATCTTTCCGGAACAACGCTTCGACCTGGAAACTGCGCGCGAACCCTATGCCCCTCGTCTCATCAACCTGATTGCCCCCATAGGACGCGGTCAGCGCGGCTTGATCGTTTCTCCCCCCAAGGCGGGTAAGACCACAATCCTCAAACAGATTGCCAACTCAATTGCAAAACAATACCCTGACGTACACTTGATGGTGGCGCTGATCGGCGAACGCCCCGAAGAAGTGACCGACATGGACCGCTCGGTGGATGCCGAAGTGATTGCTTCCACATTCGATGAACCGGTTACTTCCCATGTCCGCACGGCAGAAATTGCATTAGACAGAGCTAAGAGATTGGTGGAGATTGGCCGTCACGTGGTAATCTTAATGGACTCCATTACCCGTCTGGCGCGCGCCTACAACCTGGTTGTCAACCCATCCGGGCGTACGCTGTCGGGTGGTATGGATCCCTCAGCGCTCTACCCGCCCAAACGCTTCTTTGGTGCAGCGCGTAATATCGAAGAAGGCGGATCGCTGACCATCATTGCTACCTGCATGGTGGACACCGGCTCCCGCCTGGACGATGTGGTCTACGAAGAGTTCAAAGGCACCGGCAACATGGA
>CAZLOC010000638.1:0-2211 GCA_964560935.1 uncultured Anaerolineaceae bacterium
TGAAGAACAGCACAATATCGCGCGAGAAGAGCTTGAATTTATCGAACTGTTCAACCGTAGTGACCAACCTATAGACGTCAGCTATTGGAGCGTGGCGGGAATCGACTGGATTTTTCCCGCGGATTCGGTGATTGCCGCGGGCGAGGCGATTGTGATCGTAAGTTTCCATCCGGTACTGGAACCAACCAAAGCGATCGCCTTCCGCAATATTTTCGGTATCGATAGCAACGTTCGGCTGTTTGGGGAAGCCGCTGGTCAACTCAACAATGCCGGCGAACAGATCAAACTCTTGCGACCAGAAGATCCAGTCACACTGGCAACGGGCAATGTGATGGTGGAGACGGTGCCTTATGATAGTTTAGGGTGCAGACTCGTTTCTACGTAATGTCACAGGATATTTGAGCCCGTTCGATTCGTTTGTATTGATTCCACATAGCGTCCCAGCGGTCTGATTTTACGTAGGTTCGTAGGTTTAGTATGTGCTGGCCGCCGACACGGGACCAACGCATGCCGCTACGACATAGGCGTGTTTTGACAATACTCTTGCAGGCCGCTTCCACCGGTCCACTTCCGATGGGCCAACCATTGTTACGGAAGCGGGCATAATCCATGCGATGCTCGTTTCGTGTGAAAAAAGTCCATTCTGCATCAAGGGCAGCGCGGCGCGACTTGGAAAGTCTGGCAGTACGATCATAGTACTCCAACGAGCACAGCACTCGCCCGGCACCACCGTCTTCGCCCTTGAGCTTCGAACAGTACTTGTCGAACCAGTTCTGGGCCTTCTGGGAGCCCTTCCCAAAGATGGCTTCAGCCGCCTTGGAGAGGTGTTCCGTCGTGTGATGATAGTCGACGAGCTTCTCGTAATCGTCGTATTGTGGGTTCTCGTCGATGTATGTCCATAATCCGCGAGCACCATCGCACAGCGCAATGCGAATCACGTCATTGCTCAAGCGAGATTCGGTCTCGGCAAGCTCCTTCTCAAACTTTGCTTTGAGCGTCGGTGCGCGATCCTCGGGCATTCGGGCCGCATAGCGGCTTGCCAGACGCTCTGGTGATGTTTTTCCTTCGGGAACCTTGCCGTAGAAGGTGACACTACCAACGGTTGCATTCTTATAACATGTCGGGGAAGGGATTTCTTTCGACGCGCCCTCGTGCGGGCGTTCGTTCGGCCTCCCCTTCTTCTTGCCCGGTTCGGAAAGCAGCACGTTGACCCCGTCCATGCTGGCACAGAGAACTCGTGTTTCTTCCGGGATCGTCTCTTCAACACGAATCTCCGTGAGCACCTCGTCCTCATGTTCTTCGAGCCACTGGCCCATTTGTTTTGCCATTCGTTTGATCGCCGTCGCCGAAGGTTGGAACAATGAGCACTTGGCAAGGAGAGTCTCAGCCTCCTGGGGCGTGCCCAAGGCAACGGCATACAACGCGGCGTCACGTACTTCGACCGTAGCAAATTGGCCTTCCATGCCCCAGGCGGCGTCGAGCGGAACGAAACATTTGCCACCAGCATCTGGTTGATAAACGCGACGTTTCAATCGGATCATTCCGCCCGGCGTGAGGAGTTCCTTTTCGCTATCAAGTTTATAGCGATGGATCACCCCGTTGACTTCAATCGTTTCGCTGTCGCTTTCGGCCGTCGCCAACCAGGTCTGAAGGCCCTCTGTCCAACCTGCCGACATGGCCTCGCCAAGCAGCTGGTTGACTTCTTCTGAGTGTTCCGGTGTTACCTCACGTGCAAGCACTTCCTCTGCTCCCAACAAAACTGTCTTGATTTTTGTGAGAATCGTGTCCATGATGGCCGCTGATGACATTGGGGACTCCTTTCCAAAATGCCTGTAAGTCGAATTGTTGAAACGACCTAGAGCATGGACGAAAGGAGTCCTTTTTCAAATATCAATACGTAGAAACGAGTCTGCACCCTATGATTATGAAAGCACAAGCAATCAGTGTGTTGGCGGCAGGGGTGGTGTGTGGGCTTAGCCACATGAGCGATGCGTATGCGCAGGAGCCGGTCACGCTGTGGGATCCCGAAGTCCCTTATCCGGCGTTGGCGGATATTCCCGTCGCCGAAGGCATTGAATACTCCCTGGTTCATGCAAAGACACCGGATCATGGTTTTCTGCACGAGCCCAGAGTGGGTTTTCATGGAGATTCGCTCTATGTCAATTTCAGCAATGCGGAAGTTGGTGAATCCGATAGTGACCAGAAGATACG
>CAZLOC010000639.1:0-2203 GCA_964560935.1 uncultured Anaerolineaceae bacterium
ATCTGTGAACCGGTCGGCGAGACGTCCGCGGCCACGTTGTAGGCCTGGGTCTGGTCTTTCCACCTGCCATCTGGATAAAGGTAGCGGGTAGCAAAATGGGCGTTCATCGAGCGGCCGGCGGTGGCAGGGTCGTGTTCTACATCTGTGTGCGCATATAACTGGGCAAAAAATTCCTGGATGCTCGTCACCCCGAGGGCGAACATCCAGGTCTGGTCGCGGTAGTAGCCGGAACGCCAGTCGCCTTTGCGGTAGGCGCGCGCGATGGCGAGGTTGACGATCTCCTTGCCATCGCCAAAAATGCCGAACTTGGCCTTGCCGGAGAGCACTTCCCGGCGGCCAATCAGGGAGGCTTGGCGGGATTGGTAGGCCAGGCGATAGTCTTTGATGATTTCTTCGGGGGGGAGGGGTAAGGGGTGGGGGGGCTTTTTGGGCATTTTTATTCAGACCGATGACGGTAGACCGTTGACCGTTTTTTACCGTCCGCAGTCCATTGTCCACCGTCTATTTCGAGTGGTTCGGTCTGATTATAATGGAAAAGGGATAAATTCCTTGTCTAGAGGAAAACAGCAATTCTCAGTATGAAAAAGAGCGAAGATCGGGGCTATGGCAAGGGAGCAAACAGTGCTATCCTTTGAACCAGAATGTATGAAGAATTGAAACTAACGCGCATGTTAAAAGGCCTGGAAGCGACATTTGAGAAATTTCCAGAGCACCGCACAGGGAAAAATAGGCAGTACGAGATTGCCGATGCCGGGATGGGAGCGTTTTCGGTATTTTTTACCCAAAGTCCGTCATTTCTGGCATACCAACGAGACCTGAAGTTGCGCAAAGGGCGCAGCAACGCGGAAAAGCTATTTGCACTCAGGGATATACCAAGCGACAACCAAATCCGGAGCCTGCTCGACCCTGTCAGTCCGAGGTATCTGGATCGTTACTATCGGCGACTTTTTCAAGCATTGGAGCGGGATGGAGTGCTAAAAGGGTTTCAATCGTTTGCGAACATGTTGTTAGTGGCGATAGATGGGACGGAATACTTCTCGTCCAAGAAGATAAATTGTGAGCAGTGCAGCCAGCGCACATTGAAAAATGGGGAGAGCAACAATTTTCACAGTGTTTTGACACCGGTGATTGTCCAAGCAGGCAATGAACACGTCATCAGTCTGGAACCAGAGTTCATTACTCCGCAGGATGGGCATGAAAAGCAGGATTGTGAAACCCAAGCGGGCAAGCGCTGGATCGAGAAACATGGAGATTTTTACGCACAACAGGGTGTTGCCATTTTGGGAGATGATTTGTACAGTCGCCAACCGTTTTGCCAGGTTCTCAAGGACAAACATTTACACTTTATCCTGGTTTGTAAGCCTGATTCACACGTCAACTTGTATGAAACTGTGGAATTTCTGAATGTTCAGGATGTTTTAGGCGTGAAAGTGGTTCGGAGATGGAACGGACGGTACGCAGAAATCCATACCTATCGTTATGCCAACAAACTGCCTCTAAATGGAGGCCCATCTGCAATGAGTGTCAACTGGTGTGAATTGACCATCACGCGCGAAGATACGGGCGAAGTGATCTACAAGAACGCTTTTGTCACCGACTTTGAAGTTACCGACACCACTGTCGAAGCAATTGTGCGAGATGGACGCGCCCGTTGGAAGGTTGAAAACGAGAACAACAATGTGCTCAAGACCAAAGGCTATCATATCGAGCATAACTTCGGACATGGAAATCAACATTTGGCCTCTCTCCTGCTCTCCCTGAATTTGCTGGCCTTCCTGTTTCACACCATTTTAGATCTGGTCGATGCACAATACCGCGCCATTCGCCAGGCTTTGGGTAGACGCCGAACCTTTTTTCAAGATTTGGAAGCCCTGCTGCGTTATGTCATCTTCGATTCCTGGGACAACGTTTTCGCGTTCATGTTCCAAGGCCTCGAATTGGACACCGGATGACAGCCTCCCTCCTTGCTCCACTTTCGATTGCAGACTCCGTTGGTTTTTCTGCGGCTGTCCATGCTTCGATTCCACAAAGATCGATTTTTTCACCCCTGCCTATCACAGTTTGAAACCCAATTGGAGCCTCGATTAGTCTCGCTTTCCCATTTGGACTTCTACTGCTTCTCATCTTTTGTCATATTGAGAATTGCTGGGACTTTCAAGACGTTTGCCTATAAAATCCAATATGATTGTATAATAACTCATCC
>CAZLOC010000640.1:0-2200 GCA_964560935.1 uncultured Anaerolineaceae bacterium
TAGGTGAGAGATGTCTTTAGAAAAAATAGTCGACACTATGATCAGGGATGCCATGGCGCGGGGTGAGTTTGAAAACCTGCCTGGCAAAGGCAAACCGATTGACCTGACGGAATATTTCAACACGCCCGAAGATGTCCGCGTAGCGCAGGCTGTGTTGAAAAATGCGGGCATGGTTCCAGTGGAGATTGAGTTATTGCAGGAGATCGCTGTTTTAAAAGAATTACTTGGCTCTGCACGTGATGAATCTGAAAGAGGCAAGATCCGTAAGGCGCTGAAGGAGAAACAACTACAGTTCAATCTGCTCTTGGAGCGTCGCAAGCGATAATTCAAAAAGATATGTTTTATGTTAATTCCAGCCAAATTTTCTTTGACAAAATACTCTTCGCCTGCTATACTCCCAGCGTTGGTTGTAGACTTTATCTGCCAAAAGGCAGTTTTTGTTAGCCAGTTTAATAACGACTGAATACCCCGGCCAGCAAGAATTCGGGGTGTTTTTCTATATATTTGACTTTATCCGCTATAAGCGGTGGATATTTGATTTTTAAGAAAAGGAAAATAATGAGTAAGAATAAAAAACTAAGAATTATTCCCCTGGGTGGTTTAGGGGAAGTGGGCAAGAACATGACCGTCTACGAATACGGCAAAGACATCCTGATCGTGGATACCGGCATCATGTTCCCCGAGAATGACATGTTAGGGATCGATTACATCATCCCTGACTTTAACTATCTGCTCGACAAGGCCGACCGCGTGGTGGGGATTGTCATCACGCACGGGCATGAAGATCATATCGGAGCTATTCGTCATGTTTTGGACCAAATCCCGGCTCCGGTCTACGCTACCCCCTTGACCCGTGGCCTGATCGAGGCCAAATTGGCACGGAACAATGCTCTGGGTAAGGTTTCGCTCAATACCGTGGAAGCAGGCCAGAGTATCCAGCTTGGTGCGTTCCAGGTCGAACTCTTCCACGTTTGTCACTCCATCCCCGATGCGGTGGGCCTGGGAATCACGACTCCCGCTGGTCTGCTTGTCCATATGAGCGACTTTAAGTTCGACCATACGCCTGTGGATGGCTGGCCTACAGATTATGCCAAGTTGGCAGAACTTTCCAATCGAGGTGTCGATCTGCTGCTTTCGGATTCAACCAATTCCGAACGCCCTGGCTGGACCCCCTCTGAGATGGTGATCGGTCCGGCGCTGGACAATGTGTTTGCTGCCGCTCCCGGGCGTATCATCGTCGCTTCATTCGCCTCCCTGATCTCGCGCATGCAACAGGTGGCAGATGCAACCGTGCGTCATAAACGGAAATTGGCTTTTGCGGGTATCAGCATGGTAGACAATGCCAAGATTGCCCGCAAACTGGGATATCTAGAAATTCCCGAAGAGACGCTGGTCCCGCTCGAGCAGGCGCTCAACATGGACTCGAAGCAAGTCGTGTTGATGTGCACCGGTTCACAGGGTGAACCTTCTTCGATCATTGGCAGGTTGTCTGCTGGTACAAATCGCCAGTTCGATTTGAAGGAAGGTGACACCGTTGTACTGTCATCACACCCAATTCCAGGCAACGAAGAGAATGTCAGTCGCGCGATCAATCGTATGCTGCGGCGTGGCGCGGACGTGATCTACGATGCGCTCGCGCCCATCCATGTTTCCGGGCACGCCAGCCAGGAAGAGCAGAAGCTGTTGCTCAATATGGTCAAGCCCAAGAATTTCATTCCCATCCATGGCGAGCTACGCATGCTCAAAAGACATGCTTTTCTGGCAGAACAGGTGGGTGTGCCGGCAGAAAACATTTTGGTGGTGGAGAATGGGGAAGTGGTGGAATTGGCGGACGGCAAACTAAGCAAAGGCGAGCGTATCCCCGGCGGTTACGTCTTTGTGGACGGGCAGAGCATTGGCGATATCGACCACGGCGTGATGCGCGAACGTGAGAAGCTGGCCCGCAGCGGAATCTTCCTGATCGATCTGAATGTGGATAAATATTCTGGCAGATTGCTGGACGAGCCCGAGATCCTCACGCGCGGTTTTCTCTCCCCAGATGATGCTGAGAAGTTGCTCCCCGAGGTACGTCACCGTATCATGGACATTGTCAACGGCGGCGGTTTGAATGCCGAGAAAGACATCGCCAGCGCGGTCAAGTCCTTCTTGTATAATGAGACCAAACGCAGGCCAATGGTCTTTGTGACGCTGAGTAAGGCGT
>CAZLOC010000641.1:0-2199 GCA_964560935.1 uncultured Anaerolineaceae bacterium
TGCTGCCGAAGATCGCGGGACTCAAGGCGGGCGCGCGCAAGTCGTTGAAGAATGTTCTTGACAATAAAAAGGCGGACAAAGTGCTCGACTTGATAGACGCTGTGATTGAGAAGGATGAGGAGTAAGCCATGAAATTCATTTTGAATTACATCCACAAGGAAGAATGGTCGCCATACGTGGCTGGGATTTTGCTTGGCATTGTGGGTATTGTGGCGGTGTGGTTGAGCGACAGTTTGCTCGGCGCATCGGGCGCTTTCGAAAATATCGCGGGCATGATTGGCAAGGTGATTGCGCCTGCGGCCTTCGATAATATGTATTTCAACTTCATCATGCCGCCCGGGATTACCTGGGGGGTGATCTTGTTGATTGGCATATTTTTTGGTGGGATGATCGGCGCAGCAACTAGTAGAACTTTGATGTGGGGAAAGAAAGGCTCCGCCAGTTCAGACGAACAGTGGAAACGCATCTTTGGTTCGCAGACGTGGAAGCGCTGGCTGATTGCTTTCGTCGGCGCGATTGTGCTCGAATACGCGGCGGGTATTGCAGGCGGTTGTACGAGCGGCCTCGCCATCTCCGGCGGTATGCTGCTGGCTCCTGCGGCATTCCTGTTCATCATGGGGATGTTCGCTTCGGGCATTCTCACGGCTCTCATCATCTACCGCAATCGTTATTAGGAGGCTGACATGACGAACATCATCGCTCTTATTCTCGGCGTGTTCTTTGGTTTCTCACTCAACAAGGCTGGATTGACCAAGTATCACAAGATTGTGAATGTGTTCCGTTTTACTGATCTGGCAGTCTTGAAGTTCATGATGACCGCGCTGGTTGTTGCCATGAGCGGACTGTACGCTCTGCGTGGTCTCGGACTAATCGAATTCCCGAATGTGCCCGCAACCTATATTGTCGGGAATCTCGTGGGTGGACTGATATTTGGCGTGGGCATGGCGCTCACAGGTTACTGACCGGGTACTTGCGTCGCCGGGTCCGGCGAAGGAAAATTGGATTACATTGTCCCCGGTCTGCTTGGTTTTCTGACTGGCGCCGTTATTTACGGCCTGACCTATCAACAGGTGTTCCCTCAAATTTCAGCGATTGCGAATTACGGTAACGCTGTCATGCCTGAACTGTGGAATCTAAACCCGTATCTGACCGTCCTGACGTTTGCGCTGATGTCACTCTTACTGTTCTACCTGATTGACCGCGCAGGATGGCAGAGGAAAGATAGTAATCAGTAATCAGTGGACAGTTATCAGTGATAGTCGTTGGTTGAGTAGAGCGAGTGCTCTTCTCGCTTGTATCGAAACCAACGGGAATTTGGAAATGTAAAGTAACCTGAGAAGTTGTGGTTTCGATACCAAACGAACACGGGCTACTCGACCACCGAAACTGACAAGCACTGATAACTTACAACTGACCACTGGAGTTTTCTATGACACAAATGATCTCAAGAAGAGATTTTCTCAAACTCGGCGCGGCAGGTGCGGGGGCGCTGGCTCTCGGCCAAATGCTCCCGCCGTTGGTGGCGCAGGCAGCGCGGGAAGCGGGGCATCTCAACACTGATGGCGATGGATATGTTCACAGCATGTGCGAGATGTGCGTCTGGCGTTGCGGGCTGATCGCCAAAGTAAAAGATGGGCGCGTCGTCAAACTGGATGGCAATCCTGAACATCCACATTCGCGTGGCAATCTTTGCCCGCGCGGGCAATCGGGCTTGATGAACACCTACGACCCCGACCGTGTGCTGACTCCGCTCGTCAGGGTGGGAAAACGCGGCGAGGGTCTCTTCCGCAAGGCTTCGTGGGATGAAGCGCTGGATATCGTCGCCTCGAACATGCTCAAGATCAAGGAAAAGTATGGTCCCGAAGCGATGGTCTTTTCGTCCACGCATAATCTGAGTCAGGTTCAATTCGAGAATCTGCTGTATGCGTTCGGCTCGCCGAATTATGGCACACAACGGTCATTGTGCTTCAATGCGATGATCACCGCCTTCTCGCTAACCTATGGCATCGAGGAACCGTCCCGAAAATATGACGATGTCGAGTTCATCCTGATGGTCGGACGCAACATGATGGAGGCCATCTCCACATCGGAGACTTCGGAACTGGCTCATGCGCTTGACCGCGGCGCGAAGCTGGTCTACCTCGACCCGCGCTACACCAAGACCGCCTCGAAAGCGACCGAGTGGATTCCCATCCGCCC
>CAZLOC010000642.1:0-2197 GCA_964560935.1 uncultured Anaerolineaceae bacterium
CAACTGAAAAAGTGGTCATGACCGTTCGCACGGAAACAGGCACGGAAGAGCAACCAGTCCCCGATTCACTACAAAAAGTCCCTGTTTTGAGTGACGAGCAAGCCGTTCAACTGACGCGCTACGGTGTGGAAATCGAAGAACTGTACGGCATGCCGATGGACATCGAATGGACGCTAGCCGATGGGGGGTTCGCCATCGTGCAGGCCCGACCTGTAACCGCCCTGCCGGAGGCTCCCCTGGATTGGCCGCTGCCCGATCCAAAGGGCACCTACATGCGCACCAGCATCGCTGACTTGATGCCCAAAGCGCTCAGCCCGTTGTTCGTCACCATGGGAATCCCAACCCTGAAGGAGCAGATGCGGCCCTTGGGGAGACGGGTGATCGGCGGGGAGCCGATCCTGGGGGAACATTATTTCACCAGCATCAACACGTACGCTTACATGAATTCCAGTTTCCCGGCTCGAGGCTGGTGGTGGATCTTATTTCGCATGATACCGGCTTACCCGCGCCTGCTACGGACCCTTGTACCGTTCTGGCGTGATGAACTACACCCTGAATATCGAGCCTCTGTTGCCAGCAAAAAAGACAGGGTAGCTGCACAGATGTCCGCGGAAGAACTATGGCACGAGATACAGGAACTCTTTGGCGCCGCCGCCTACTACATGGACGGATTGCTGTTTGCCACCATGGGCGCATCCGCTGGTTCAGAAGGGCTGCTGACCCAGGTATATAACAAATTTGCCAGGCAGGAAGGCGACCCCGAGGCTACAGCGCTGCTGATGGGCTGGGATAACATTCCCGTGCGTTCAGAAAAATCGCTGTATGACCTTGCCATGTGGAGTCGTGAAGATGAAAAGTTGACCGAATGCATTCTCAACACATCATCACATGATCTAGCTGCAAAGCTTGAGATGCCCGATTCTGCTCCAGCGCCCATGTTCGCTGAATTCGCCTCGCGCTTCAAGGCGCATCTGGAAAAATTCGGGCACATCGTCTTCCAGTTGGATTTTGCCGAGCCGCTGCCATGCGACCATCCCGAAATGATGCTGGAAAGCATCAAGATGTACCTGCGCGGCGAGGGGAAAAATCCACACGAGCGCCAACAGGCCAGCCAAGAAAAACGCATCCAGACAGCGGAAACCATGCTTAACCGTTTGAAAGGATTGAAACGCTGGGCATTCGTCAAGGCACTTAACTGGGGGCAGTCTCTGGCCGAAGTGCGTGAAGATGCCCTGGCCGAAATTGGATTGGCCTATCCTAAGATTCGCGAGCTATTGCATGAGCTAGGCAGTCGCTTCGTTGAGGCAGGCGTCATCGGACAAGCCGATGATATTTTCTGGCTGGAGAAAGATGAAATCAGTGCCTATGTCGCTAAACTGGAGAGCGGTCAGGCGTTGGATAGCCTGACCAGGCGCGTAGAAAAACGAAAGAAGTTCAACAAGCGCGTTGGGCAAGTCACACCGCCGCCGATGATCCCGATGAAAGACCGCGTTATGGGCTTGAAAGTCGACACGTTTATCGCGTCCACAGAAGCATCCCAAACTGGCAGCGTGCTCAAAGGCGTTCCCACCAGCGCTGGCAAAGTCACGGCCCCGGCACAGGTATTGCACGCCCCTGAAGACTTCGACCGGATGCGCCCCGGCGACGTGCTCGTTGCCGGGGCCACCACGCCCGCCTGGACGCCGCTCTTTGCCATGGCCTCGGCCGTCGTCACCGACATCGGCGGGCCGCTCAGCCACGGCAGCATCGTCGCCCGTGAGTACGGCATCCCGACGGTGATGGGCACGGGCGTGGCCACCCGCCGCATAAAGAGTGGACAGGTCATCACAGTGGATGGCACAAAGGGCGAGGTCATTCTCGAAACATCCGATGATAACCAGCCTGCAGCTGCTCCAACCACTGAGTGGCCTGTGCCTGAAAAAGGAGTTACCTTTGCCCGCGGCAGCCTGGCGGAACACACACCCAGCCCGGTCTCCCCGTTGTTTGCCACGCTGGGTCTCAGGATCGCCAACCACGAAACCGAGATCTTATGGCGCGATTACGCCGGCATAGAAGACCCAAGCAGTATGTTTGTTGGGGACGGTTTTTACCTCGCCATCAACAATTATGTTTACGGCGGCATCCGCATGAACATGAAAAACTCCTGGGCAATGGTCAAATTGTCGTTTTCGGCCATCGGGCAGATGATGCGCGGTGC
>CAZLOC010000643.1:0-2188 GCA_964560935.1 uncultured Anaerolineaceae bacterium
GCTGACAAGTGCAGCATCGAATTGGCGCTGTCTGAGTTGATTCAGAATGAGGACATTATCGGCACGCGTGTTTGAGTCGTCCATCTCAGCTGCGGCTTGGAGGTCGGCCATGGCGCGACTGTCACCTTGAGCAAGCCGGGCCATTCCCAACTCACCCCTGAGAGCGGAACTGTCTGGATTGATCTCGGAAGCCTTCTCGAAATATGAAGCAGCCTTTGTGAATTCCTTTCTGGCCAATGCGATTTCGCCGGCGACAGTAAGCACACCAGGGTCATTTGCCTTTTCAAGATCAAAGGGAGCAAGGGTCTTGGCTGCGTCATCTGGGCGTCCCAGACGCAATTGGGTTGCGGCCAGCATGCGAATCGCATACGCGCTTCGGGGTGTTGCTCGTACAACTTTATTAAAATGTGATTCGGCGGTTTGTAAGTTGCCGAGCTTAAATTCGATGACCCCACCCAGTAATAAGGCGGGATAGAAATTAGGGGCGGTTTTGAGCACCTCTTGTAAGGCGTCGCGTGCTTCGACAGTTTTGCCTTCCCTGAACTTCAACAGAGCCTGAAAATAGTTGGCCGAAAGTGATTTCGGAGCTTGCTTACGGATTTTTTCAATATCAGTTTTTGCGAGTTCTGTACGACCCGACTTCATATGTAGTGTTGCCCGACTTCCCAAGGCATCCAGGTTTTCCGGATCGAGTTTTAAGGCCTCTGTGAAGGCGGCTAGCGCTGCGTCAGTATTGTTATTAATTTTTTCCAGTTCGCCGATTAAGTTCCAAGTCTCGGCTTGCCTATCTTTAATCTTGAGCGCATCGTCGAGCCATTGTCTGGCTTGAGTCATGTTGCGTTCTGAGACTGCGCACTTGGCTAATCCCCAGTATGTCGAAGGATTGCCATTGTCGGTGGCGAGCGATTGCTGGAATAGGCCACAGGCATCCTTTAGCTGACCTTGGTTCAGCAGGGCATCCGCCCGCAATTGCAAGATACGCCCGAGATTGGCTTTGGATGTTTGATCGCTGGGCTGTATTTCATCTAGCACACGCTTGTAATCGCCTGTCAGCAGTAATGCCTCGCCAAGATGGGGGTTGATGGTTTCGCTGTTCACCCCAAGTTTCTTCGCCTGGGTGAGTTCCTTTTCGGCTTCGGCGCCCATTCCGGCCTTTAGATAGACCTGCCCGAGAATAAGTCGGGCCTGGGGACTTTCCGGGTTCTTCTGAACGGCATTCTTTAATTCGACAATGCTGGCCTGTAGATTGCCCTTGTCCTCGAAATCCTTGGCGCGTTGAATGTGCTCCTGTTCGGTGAGATTGGCCGTACTGTCGCATCCATAAAGGGTTGCGGATGTGGCAATTGCCAGAGCGATAGCCAGGGCAATGGGATGTTTGGTCATTTATTCATACTCCACTAATGGGGGGCGTTCTTAAAGTGGCCTGTGAAAGCGTTTCAGGGTTCTGAGCATGGTTGTGCAGCACAAAGCCCAATTGATTCGGGCGCTGGTTGCTCCGCTTCGCTAGCCATGACGGTCGTAGAGATTCCATGCAAGTTGCTTGTTAATTGGTATTTACTGGGTCTTGCCCTGTAACTGCAAGAGCAAGGCGCGTGCCTCTTGCTCTTGCGGGAACGCCAAGCCACTTGCCAGCAGCCGTTCGAGTTCGCTCTTCGCTCGAGCTCGATCGCTACTCTTGGCATAGGCAGAAGCCAGATGCCAATGAATCTCCGCAGCATCGGGTGCCTTGGACAGGGCTTGCTGCAGAAGCGTGATTCCCCGAGCCGTTTGCCCCTGCTGCACCAGGATCCATCCCAGGGTATCCATCACCGCAGCGTTGTCTGGCTTGAGCTTGAGCGCCTGTTCGGCAAATCCGACCGCGCGCGGGTCCTTGGCTTCCGACAACGCCCAGGCGAGGTTGTTGAGGACCACCACGTTGCCGGGGTTGGACTGGTTCAGCACCAGATAGTGATCGGCGGCGGCCTTGTACTGGCCGCGTTTCAGTAGGCGCTCGGCCAGCGCCAGACGCATGCCTGCGTCCTTGGGATTCTTCTCGACCCAGGCCGCGAGGCGCTTCTCGCCTTCTTCGGCGCGTCCCAGACCCTCCAGGGCCTGATGCTGGCGGATCAACTGGGCGCCGGAGGGTTCGAGCTTGTGCGCGCGTTCGTAGGCTGCCAGGGCGGCATCGAACTGCTTGCGCGTCAGGGCG
>CAZLOC010000644.1:0-2182 GCA_964560935.1 uncultured Anaerolineaceae bacterium
CGTCGACCGCTTTCACCACCTTTTGGGTGCCGTGCACGTCGAGCACATAGAAGGCTTTTAGCTGTTCAGTTCGAAGTATCGGCTTGTTCATAGCTCCCTCACTGCGCCCCGACACGTTGGATCCGGGTTCTGGGATCTAGATATTCGCTGATGCTGACCGAGAGCCAGTAGAGAGCAATAAACAGAAAGAGTGCCAAGACTACCGGGGTCAAGATCCACCACCAGCGTTGTAGTAGAATAGACTGGTAGAAGATCGCCCAATTAAGCATCGTGCCCAGGGTGGGAATGTTGATATTGACCAATCCAAGGATGGCAAGCGTCATCTCCAGGCCAATCGCCCATGCCATGTTATTGATCAAAGTTGAGAAGATCAACGGCGTGGCAAAGGGTATGTATTCCTTCAGTACCAGTTTGATAGTCCCTGTACCTGAAAGGATAGCAGTCTCGGTGAACTCACGCTCACGCAAGCTCAAGATCAGCGAGCGGATCAGGCGCGCGTCCCATGGCCAGCCGAAAACCGACAGCATCAATCCCAATAATGCCAGATTCATATGTTGTCGCAGCAGCATGGCTAACATTACCATGGTCAGGAAGAGGGGGATGACCAGCAGGCTGTCGCTGATAAACATCAATACCCGGTCGGTTGAGCCTCCTTTGTATCCGGCGACCATGCCAACCAGGATGGCCACCACCCTCGAAACCATTGCGGCGATGAGGGAGATGATCAGGGAATTGCGCACCGCAAAGGTAGCCTGCCAAAAGATATCCTGCCCGTTCGAATCGGTGCCGAGTGGGTGCTCAACGGACGGCTTGGTATCTCTGGGGACAACATTCCACAGAGTAGGGTCATAAGGCGAAAAGAAAGACAAGAAGGCCAGGATCAAAATGATCACAAGTACGGCAAAGCTGAGGCAGAAGCGATAGTCTCTGAATAGATCTCTGAGGATTTTCACGCAACTTGCCTCTCTAGTAGTACCTCACCCGCGGATCAAACAAGGGATATGTCAGGTCGACGGCCAACATCGCGGTTGTGATGCCAACGATAGAAAAGATGGTGATGCCCATGATTAGATTGTAATCTCCATTGATGATGGCTCTATAAAGCAACATGCCCAGGCCAGGGTAAGAGAAGACGATCTCGGTAATCAGTGCCCCGCTAAAGATCTGCCCAAGCGAGAGGGCCAGGCCGGTGATTTGCGGCAGCAAAGCGTTGCGAATGACGTACTTGCCCACGATGCGGCCTTCTGTAACACCGCCCAGCTTGGCATACTGGACAAAACTCTCCGCATTCACGTTCTGTACAAGCAGCTTCATTGTTTGGAACACGACAGCCCCTCCCAGGACGGTCAACGAGAGGGCAGGCAAGAACGAATGCCAGAGAACATCCTTAATATAGGCCCAGGTGAAGGTGGGCAGGGCTCCCATTGACGCCCCACCTGTTAGCGGGAACCAGCGAAAGACAAGCGAAGAAGCAAAGAGCAGAAGCAATGCGAAGGCAAAGATGTAATAGGGCAGCGGGCGGATCACCATGGCGACGGCATCAAGGGTACGCGACCAGCGCTTCCGCGAGTGGTAGCCTGCTAACCCGCCAATGATATTCCCGAATGTCCACGTGATGGCAGTCGTGCCCAGCAAGAGTCCCAAAGTCCAGGGCATGGCGGTGGCAATCAGCTTGGTAACGCGGGTGGGGAATTGGAAGAAGGAGACGCCGAAATCGGCGTGGAACAGCCTGCCCCAAAATGCCCAGTATTGATCGAGCCAGGAGCCCTCCAGGCCATACAGCTCGGTCAGGTCGGCGATGATGTCGTCCATCGTGCCCGGTTCCATGGTTGAACCGCGCGCTCTCATTTCACCTATCATTCTCATGATAGGGTCATTGGGGGTGAGCCTGGGAATGAGGAAAACAGCGGTGATGCCCAGCCAAATTACCAGAACGTATTGAATCAGACGAGGGATGAGATATCGTTTCAGGAATGTCACGGCAACCACCTCACTCATCCAAAAGAATCCTGGGCGGGCGAGGCGCCCGCCCAGGATAATTCTACCGCCAACCGCAGGACCTATCTGCCGGTAGGTTGCAGGAAAGGAGTCGTGTACTTGAAGTTGGGCCAGTGTGTATAAGGCTCGTTATAGGGGTTTTCGCTGCCAGGCCAGTTGGTCCAGTAGTACTCGTCCCAGCCGA
>CAZLOC010000645.1:0-1478 GCA_964560935.1 uncultured Anaerolineaceae bacterium
CTAGTGCAGGAACAGGGAACATTTTAGGATTTCTTCAAGAAGGGTAACACTGGATTAGCGAACACGGAGCAAACTCTGGAAACTACTTCACTTGCGGACAATCTATTATCCGGCTCGACAATTTTACGTTTGGCGTGAATCCAGATGGGTTCAATCGAATTCAACCAAGGACTCTTTTTCGGCAATAAACAAATCAACAGCCTAACTCCTTTTCCAGAATGTTTGACTTGACGATTATGTGCGTGCACCCACTCCATGGTCTCTTTGCTAATATGCCAGGGCGCATGATCCCAAAACATCAGCAACACACGTTTTCCTGATTGATGCGCCTTTGAGCATGTCCAGCGCAAGTATTTGATGGTCAAGTCTGAGCATGGATTTCCTGCCACAAAGCGTAACCAAATTTTCTCTTTGATCTGCACTTTATCATTTTTCCAGCGCACCAGCAAGCCAAAACAAGCCAGGGCTTTGGGATCTGGATCATTCTTCGTAAATACTTGTTCCACCAACTTGGTGAAGTGCCCGTTCTCATTCCAGCTATGCAAATCGGGGTGGGAAAAACGGCTCCACCAAGTCTCATCTTGAAAGGAATACGCCCAGTCTGCCTGTGATTGGGCTATTTTTAGCAAACGCTTTCTTCGTTTTTTTTCATCTCGTAATTGGGGTCGGGGCTGGTAATCCAATGCTTCGCCCTGGTCCACTTCATTCCAAAGCGCTTGAGGGTGGCTCGGATCGTTTCACCGCTGACACTCTCTTTTACAAGACCCTTCTCATAACTGACTTCTGCCGCCAAGCCCAAGGTCCACAGACTGGTGCTCCGACCAAAGTTCCTCGGACTTTGATGTAAAATCTCTTTCAATCGTTCTACGGTTTCTGCGGAAAATGCCGCTTGGGTTGTATGCGGACGACGGGAACCTTCTTGCAAGATCGCTATTCCGTGTTGATTGAATCCTTGGATCACATTCCGTACGGTTTGATCGTCACAGCCCAGCGTTTGCGCAATCGCAATCGCTTTTTCGCCTCGGGCGCTCGCTAAGATAATTTGACTACGCCTAATCACAAATGGATCCTTTGAACGTACTCCGGCTTGCAGTGCCTGCTTTTCTCTTTTCGTCATTTTCCGAACGTATATTGGAGGCTTCATGCCAGTGGTTATATCACTTTTCCTAAACTCTCATCTGCTACTGCACTAGTATGGCTATGGCTTGGCAACAGGGTCAAATGTGTCGTGGAGGCTAGTCCCGTTACCCAAACAACCTTCCCAATCCTTTTCCCCCAGTCTTCTGCATCATCTTCATAAGCTTCTGCGCTTCGCGGAACTGCTTGATCAATCGATTCACGTCCTGCACTTCCATGCCGGCACCGGCGGCGATGCGTCTTCGACGTGAGGCGTTTAAAATCTCAGGGTCGCGGCGTTCCTTTAACGTCATCGAATTGATGATCGCCTCTGACTGCTTGAAGGTCTTCTCAATGTCTTT
>CAZLOC010000645.1:1488-1885 GCA_964560935.1 uncultured Anaerolineaceae bacterium
GGCCTGTCCCATCTGTCCGGGCAACATATCCATGATCTGGGCGAGCGGACCCATCTTCTTCATCTGCTTCATCTGGTCGAGCCAGTCCTCGAGCGTGAACTGTCCCTTCATCATGCGCTCGGCAGTCTTTTGCGCGGTCTGCTGGTCGAAGGCAGCTTCGGCCTTTTCGATCAAGCCGATCATATCGCCCATGCCCAAAATGCGTGAGGAGAGCCGCGCGGGATCATATGCCTCCATGGCATCGAGTTTTTCGCCTGTACCGATAAACTTGATCGGCACACCCGTCACCGAACGGATGGAGATGGCTGCACCTCCACGTGAGTCGCCGTCCATTTTGGTCATCATCAGGCCCGTGATGGATACATTATCACGGAACCCCTGCGCAATGTTCAGTGCT
>CAZLOC010000645.1:1895-2170 GCA_964560935.1 uncultured Anaerolineaceae bacterium
CGACCACCAGCAGGATTTCCACAGGCGGGACTTTTGCCACAATGGACTTTAGCTCATTCATCAGTTCTGCGTCCAACTGCGACCGACCGGCAGTATCCACGATCATAATGCCGTATCCGCCCTTTTCGGCTTTGTCGAAGGAGCGTTTCACAAGTTCGGGCGGCTTTATGTTCAAGTCTGCCTCGACAGGCACGTCGATCCGCTCGCCAAGCTGTTGGAGCTGGGTCACCGCCGCGGGGCGATAGGGGTCACCTGCCACAAGCATGACGCGTTCC
>CAZLOC010000646.1:0-2161 GCA_964560935.1 uncultured Anaerolineaceae bacterium
CGCGGACCCCCGGGCCGGCTCCGGATGGCCTCGGCGTTTTCACACGGCCTGGGCCAGGAGCAGACGTGACGGGTTCCATCCTGGGCTCGCGAGCGTATGATCTTTTGGTGCTCGCACGCGCGCCTGTGGCAAAGGGCTAACGGTCATCTCCAGACCTTTCCAGAGCGAGTACGACCAGCAACGCCCGACCTCGCTCCTTTCAGCTCGGGTTCACATGGCGACCTTGATACCGTCGTCGACGCCCGCACCGAAATTCTGCAAACTTCTGCCACTGGGATCTCGATGAAACAACTGCTTGGCAATACCGATTCGCTGCAACTGTTTCCGCTGTCTTACCCCTGGGCCTGGGACATGTATCTCGAAAACATGGACAACCATTGGACCCCACGGGAGATCCCAGTGGCGAACGATGTCGCCCTGTGGCGCTCGGACAGGCTTTCCGAGGAAGAGCGCCACTTGTTCCTCTCCATCATGGCCCAGCTCACGACCTTCGACGTGCAGCGCGGCGACGAGACGGCCGAATCGTTGCTGGGGATCATCGATCCGCCGGAGATCAAGCATTACCTCAAGCGGTTGGCCGACGAGGAGGCCCTCCACACCTGGGCCTACCAGTTCATCATCGAGAACATGGGGCTTGATCCGGAGGACATCTACTCCCGCTATGCGCGTGTCCCGCAGATGAAGGCGCGTATCGATCTCGCCAACGAGCTGTCGGGCCGAGCCAAGCGTGCGTGGGCAAAGCGCGTGTTCACACCGGAGGCCGCGCTGACAGTCCGCGAGAAACAGGAGATCCTGTTCGCAATCATCTTCTGGTTTCTTTGCTTCGAAGGCATCTGGTTCGTCATGGGGCTCTCCGGACCGATTCAAAACCTCGCACGTCACGGCAAGTTCACCGGCGCGGCTGAGCAGTTTCAGTACATCCTACGAGACGAATTTCAGCACATTCGGTTCGGTATCCGTCTCATCAACGTCTACATCGCGCAATACCCCGAGTGCATGTCGACAAGCTTCGTTACGGCCATCGGCCGACTCTTCAAGGAGACGATCCGGCTTGAAGACGACTACATGCGTCATTGTCTACCCTCACCGATGGTAGGGTACAACGCTGACGATCACATCGAGACAGCGATGTGGTACGCCAACCAGCGGGCAAGCAGCATCGGCCTGGCGCCCGTCTACCAGAACGCACAGCATCGATTCCCATGGATGTCCGAGCAAGTCTCGATGCGCAAGGAGAAGAATTTCTTCGAGACGCGGCCGACCGAGTACCGCACGGGCGGGGCTTTGAGTTGGGACGATTGAGCGGCCCCGTTCCTCGATCCTTGTCGCACCAGAGATGTCCGGGAAATGTGGCGTGGAAAGCTCACCGGAGCAGATAGCGAACCCGTCGAACAAGCGGCATTTTATCGGCGCGGACCAAACGCGGACAGGCCTCTGTCGCCGCCTTTCGGCTGTCGATATCCGGCCGCCCGCAGACGGGTCACGACCCCGAGCGGCCCCGGAGTCCGAATTGGCCCGCGGTAGGAACCGGAGGCGGACCCTCTCCCGGCTTCTGCCCTTACGGCTCCAGTTCGACGCGGCCGCGGCTCACAACGCCGCTGAGTTTCCGCTGACAACCAACGCGCGCGGAGGAAATGCATGAAAGCACTTGTCACGACCCTGACCGTCGCGGCAGCGTTTGGGGTGGCAGAAATGTCCTGCGCAGCGACGGACAACATCGACAGCATTTACACCAGTCTCGCGACTGAAGACTGCAAGACCCTCGAATCGAGCGAGGACGAAGCCGGTTGGTACCAAGGCCGCTGCCCCGGCACGGCGGGCTACCAACTGGACTTGATGGAAGGTGACCTTCGCCAGACCCTGACTGTCCTCGATCCCAACGGCAAGGCGTTTCCTCTGGAACTGTGGTCAACCGTTTCCGGCGGATTTTCCGCTCTTGGCAGGACCGCGGAGTGGCGCGTGAAACCATCTGGCGGCAAAACCACGCCCTTGGCCCTGATCGTGCGATACAACGTCAACGAAGACCCTGAACAGCCAGAGAAAACCAGGTCCTATCTGGTTGTGACCAAGATCACCGCCACGGAAATTTGCGTGACGGATGTAGTGGAACCCGTCCGTAACGCCAATGAGAAGGCCCGTGTTCTGGCCGACAAGGCGGCTG
>CAZLOC010000647.1:0-2147 GCA_964560935.1 uncultured Anaerolineaceae bacterium
TCGAGTGAAGGCGAGCGGAGCGAGACATCTCGGAACGGAGGGGCATCCATCCCCGTGGCGCCGCCGGCTGCCCGGGATGGCAGGGTTGTTGACCCGGAGGTTGAATCCAAAGCCAAGCGCAGGCAATTCTCTGCGACGTACAAGCGCCGCATTTTGAATGAGGCTGACAAGGGTGGTTCGGGAGCGATTGCCAGTCTTTTACGGCGTGAGGGCCTGTATTCGTCACACCTGACCACCTGGAGGAAGCAGCGGGAATCGGGCGAGATCGTCGGCCTGGAGCCGCGTAAGCGCGGCAAGAAGCCTGCTCCGAAAGACCCGCTCGCCGGTGAGGTGCATCGTCTGGAGCGGGAGAACCGACGCCTGCAAAAACGGCTCAAGCAGGCCGAAATCATCATCGATGTCCAAAAAAAACTCTGCGATGTACTGGGTCTCACGGTTCCTCCGATCGAGCAGAGCGAGGACGACGAATGATCGCCTGCCAGGAATTGTCCAAGGACGTAGGCACTGCCGCTGCCTGTAAATCGCTGGATATTGCCAGGCCGACGTACTACCGCCAGCTTGGCGCCAGGGATAAGAAGGCGGCATCTCGCCCGGCACCGCCGAGATCTCTGAGTGCCGTCGAACAGCAACAGGTCCTGGACGTCCTGCACACCGATCGCTTTGTGGACAAGGCTCCAGCCGAGGTGTACGCCATCCTGCTGGATGAGGGCGTCTATCATTGCTCCGTTCGCACCATGTACCGCGTCTTGGACGAGGCGGGCGAGGTTCGCGAGCGGCGCGACCAGGCACGCCATCCTCACTATAAGGCGCCGGAGCTGCTGGCTACTGCCCCGAACCAAGTGTGGTCCTGGGATATCACGAAGCTGCTCGGGCCGGTGAAGTGGGCTTATTTTTATCTGTATGTGATTTTGGACATCTTCAGCCGGTACGTAGTTGGCTGGATGATTGCTCCGCACGAGAGCAGCGTTTTGGCCCAGCGCCTCATTGGGGAAACGTGCGAGAAACAGAACGTGCAGCCCGGCCAGCTGACGATTCATGCCGACCGGGGGGCATCGATGAAATCCAAGCCAGTTGCTTTACTGCTGGCCGATCTGGGTGTCACAAAAACTCACAGCCGGCCGCATGTGTCGGATGACAATCCGTATTCGGAATCTCAGTTTAAGACCCTGAAGTATCGTCCAGATTTTCCGGACCGTTTTGGTTCCATCCAGGATGCGCGTTCTTTTTGCCAGGGGTTCTTCCCATGGTACAACTGCGAGCATCGCCATAGCGGGATCGGGTTGCTGACTCCGGAGATGGTTCATTACGGCAAAGCCGAAACAGTAATCAGCCAACGACGCATCGTTCTGGCTTCGGCTTTCGAGGCTCATCCAGAACGCTTCGTTCGTGGACTGCCAATACCACCACCTTTGCCGGAAGCGGCATGGATCAACAAACCAAAAGCCGAATCCAACAAAGTCACGTCCGCCGAATCTATGCCGATTCCGGGGGTAGTAGAAGATGGACCAGGAATCGATCGTCGATCCTGGGCCATCCTGGAGGCCGGCTTTTCAGATCAGGCGGGCAAAACAGACGGAAACGACACTAAATTCAAAATAGAGGTGTCTCATTTTCATTGACACGTTCCGCAGGATGGGGGCAGGGTCCCAACGGGCATGGGCATCAGGCCAAGAAGATCCCTTTGCCGCGTAGCGGCAAACTGAATGTAGCCGGGCCTTTCAAGGCCCGGGAAGCAATTGTGAATGATATCCGTCGCGTCAGCGACGGCTGAATTCAAGCGTCGCTGACGCGACGCGTCTGTCAGGACGCACCCTTACCCGGCCTTGAAAGGCCGGACTAAACTCAACGGGCCGCTACGCGGCCGGCCTTTAGTTTGCTGCCCATGCCCAACGATGCGCCATCACAAAGCCCCTTAGCATATTCCGAATCGGAAAAGCACGTCGGACCGGCAGGTCCTTTTCGAGTCGCACCGCCAGAGGCGGTGGTTTGCCCTAACGAAATCAAGCCTTAGCGGCCGCACAGCGCCGTATTTTTGAATTCGTCATTCGTAATTCGTAATTACATCTCGACCCACTTTCCCTGACCTTCCCAAACGCGAAGAGTGAACTTGAAGGGAATAAGCTCGCTCAATCTCTGCTTAATGGCCT
>CAZLOC010000648.1:0-1358 GCA_964560935.1 uncultured Anaerolineaceae bacterium
CGCACCCGGCAGCAGATCACGGACCGTCGTTTCCTGCACTAATTTGCCCTCCCCGTTCGCGATCAATACGACTGTATCCAGCCCAAACTCGGCCAGCACCTGCCGGCAGGAACCGCATGGGGATCCGCCGTTATCGGTGACCACGGCGATGGCCTCGAACTCGCGTTCGCCCTCAGACACGGCTTTGAAGAACGCCGTCCGTTCGGCGCAGATGGTGGTAGGATACGCCGCATCTTCTACGTTGACGCCGGTAAACACCTTGCCAGATTTCGTCCGCAGGGCTGCACCCACGGGGTAATTCGAGTAAGGCACGTAGGCATAGCGGCGGGCTTGATTTGCCAGGTCGATCAAGAGAAGGCGTTCTTCATCTGTCAGTGGGAGCATTTTCTCTTTCACCTTTTTCTTCTGCAGAGATACGCCGGGCGCGGACGCGGCGAATGCGGCGGCCAATGACTTGTTCGACGGTGAGTAACAGGCCATCGGTCTGGAGCGATTCGCCGTCGTGCGGGACACGCCCAAAATGGTCATATAAATACCCGGCCAGCGTGTCCGACTCGACCTTGGGGATATTGCTGTCCATCACTTCATTGAAATCATCTAAATCAATGCGCCCAAGGAACACATAGTCATCCGGGCCTTCCTTATGCACCAGCTCCTCTTCGCTGAGGTCATATTCATCCTGTATCTCGCCAATGATCTCTTCGATGATGTCTTCCAGTGTAACCAACCCCGCAACCCCACCATACTCATCCACCACGATCGCCATGTGGATGCGCTGGGTCTGCATTTCTGTCAGAAGGGCATCGGCTTTTTTGGTATCGGGAACAAAATAGGCCGGTCGCAAAAGCTCTCGCAAGCTATCCTTTTCACGGCCATTTTCCATGACATGGAGGAGGTCTTTGGCATAGAGCAAGCCGATGATATTATCAATGTCATCTTCATACACGGGGACGCGCGAGTGCCCGGTTTTTGTTAAGGCCTTGCGCGCCCCACCGAGAGAGGTAGAAACCTCGAATGCCAGCATATCCATGCGCGGTACCATAATCTCGCGCGCCAGCGTATCGCCAAACTGGAAAATGGAGTAGATCATCTGGCGTTCTTCGGGCTCCAATCCGCCTTCCTCCTGATCCGATTGGACCCAGGTTCTCAACTCATCTTCGGTCATTTGCGCGGCTACCGGAGCCGGCCACTGGGATTTAAGCAGGTAGACGGGCAAAAACACCAGGGGAGTCATGACGATAATCAAGACCCGGGCAAAGGTTCCTAGGCGCAGGCTCCAACGTTCCGGTTCGCTCAGGATGTTGCCCTCCACGGTGAACTCCACCAGGTGTTCGATGCCCAGCGAGGCGATCAGCGCA
>CAZLOC010000648.1:1368-2146 GCA_964560935.1 uncultured Anaerolineaceae bacterium
GTCAGCCACTCCAGCAGCTTGAAGATCGGGTAGCTGATAATCAGGATGAGCCAGGTAAGGATCTGGCCCAGGAATGCCAACACCGCGGCGACACCGGCGGCCAGACGGCCCAATGTCTCGGGCAAGAAGACCCGGCTGAGCAGCAAGGCTACCAGCAAAATGATTACCAACAGGATGACGAGCGCGAATCGAGACGCTACCGCGGCCTGCCCGGCCATCGACAAAATGATGCCCGCCAGCAGGATACGGGTGGCCGTCTGGCTGAAGCGCAGGGTCGGTCGCAAGCTGGCATTTTCGATCAATGCCAGGGTACGATCCACGGACTCAGGAAACTGTTCGCGCAGCGAAAGCAAACGCAATGGGCGCAGGTTTAGCAGGCTGACACGCGCCGCCGCAATCAGCAGGTCAAGGATGACAAACAGGATACTAAGAGGGATGCCCCACTCGACCGGAATCACGTTTCTCCAACTTTCGTATTGCCCGGGCTGGCATTCCCACAACCAGCGTCTCTTCAGGAACGTCTTTGGTAACGACCGCGCCTGCGCCAGTGCGCGAGCGGTTCCCTATTTTCAAAGGCGCAACCAGCATCGTGTCTGAACCGATAAATACATCTTCGCCGATTTCGGTGGCATGTTTCTTTTGGCCATCATAATTACAGGTGATTGTACCAGCACCGATGTTGGTATTCGCACCGATGGTCGCGTTGCCGATATAGGAAAAGTGCCCCATTTTGACGCCCGGGCCAAGATAAGAGTTCTTCACCTCGCCGAAATTGCCC
>CAZLOC010000649.1:0-2144 GCA_964560935.1 uncultured Anaerolineaceae bacterium
GTGACTTCGGCGGGACGAAGAATGACATGGTCAACGGTGATTTCTCTGCTGTCATGCTGGCCAAAAAATCGGGTAAGGCGGTGAAAATTGTCTACACCCAATTTGATGAACTCACGACCTGCCTGAGGCGGCATCCCATGTGGATCACCATGAAGACAGGAGTCACCAAAGATGGGAGGTTGAAGGCGATCCAAAACAAGGTGATCTCCGATGGAGGAGCCTATACCCGGATGAGCCCTCTCAGCAACTTCCTCACCGGTATCTGCATGGGGCTGCCCTATAAGTTACCCAACTTTAAGACGGAAATGCACTGTTATTTCACCAATAACCCGAGCTCTGCCGCTATGAGGGGGCATGGAGTATACCATACCCGGTTTGCTGGCGACGTACAGATGGATATGATCGCAGAGGAACTGGGCATCGATCCGGTTGAGATGAGACTGAGAAATGCGATTGAAAACCCTAAGCCAGGCAAGATTTACGAGACGATCAATAAGCTGCACTTAGCGACCTGCGGTGTGAAGGAATGTATTGAAAAGGCGGCCCAAGCGATCCAGTGGGAAGAAAAGAAGAAGGTTGAACGGGTCAGAGGAAACAAGGCCTATGGTATAGGTTTAGGTGCGGGAACCTACCTCAGCGGGACGAAACTCAGTGGGCACAATGCCTGTGCGGCTATGGTCAGGATATGCGAAGACGGAAGTGTCAACTACATCACGGGTGCTTCGGATGTAGGACAGGGGTCAGACACGGTGATGTGTGCGATGGTTGCCGAGGTGCTGGGGATTGGATTGGAAGACATCGACATCAAGCGAGTCGATACGGCTCATACGCCTGTAGATCCTGGCTCCTATGGGAGCAGAGTGACCGTCCTGGCAGGCGAGGCTGCAATCAACGCAGCCAAAGATGCAAAGCGGGTGCTTCTTGAGGTTGCATCTAAAGAGTTTGGGGTGAAGCCGGAAGAGATGGATATCAAGAATAAGAAGGCCTTTGTTAGAGCCAATCCTGAGATGAGCATTCCCTGGGCCAGGCTTGTCAGGATGGCTTGTTACACCACTCCGGGCATGGTCGTTATTGGGCGCGGACAGTCTACGAGGGGAGTCAGTACTTATGGTTTGGCTGATTTTACCACAGGCATAGGGGACATAGGAACGAATTACAGCTTCACTGCGCAGGCTCAAGAAGTTGAGGTTGATTTGGAGACAGGAGTGGTGAAATGTACGGATAATAGCGTGATCGCTCATGACTGCGGCTATCCACTTAATCCTCCAGCAGTGGATACACAGGTGGTAGGTGGAGCCTATCATCCAGGAGTCGGAGCAGCCTTGTATTGTGAATTCAAGATGGATAAGGGGTTAACCCTTAACCCCAATTTGGTGGACTACAAGCTTCCAAGGGCTTATGAGGCGCCCATGACAAAGGTGATCCATGTCATCACCAACGATCCCTTTGGTCCCTTTGGCGCAAAGGAAGCCAGCGAAGGCAGCACTTGCACGGCAGCGCCGGCTGTCATCAATGCCATACACGATGCCGCTGGGGTTTGGATGAAGGACCTTCCGGCAAAACCGGAGAAGGTTTTTTGGGCCCTGAAAGAGAAAAGGGAGAAAGGAAAGAAATAACGAACCGTGAAAGTGGTGATCTTCCCAGGGTTGGTTGAATTAAGGATCAAGGTGAATCCGACAAAGAAAGTGAGTCGGGAAGGATTGCCCTATATTGTTATGCCTTGGATGTTTGCGCCTTGGCCCGAGGCGAAGAGCAAGGGGGTGATAGAAGTAGCGATTGAAGGTGTGACTTTAAGAGCGCTTCTCAACGAACTTTCCGTTTTCTATAAGAATGCAAGTGTTGATTTTGAGCCCATCAATTCGAAAACGAATGACGTCGACTTTGATTACGAGATTCTCGTGAACGGTAAGAAATATGTGGCTTTAACCCACGGTCTGGACACAAAGTTGAGAAAAGGGAATGAAGTGGTGATTAAGATGAATTGGCGCTGGGACGGTTGAAAGACCGGAGGAAAATGTGCTGGATCAGGAGTCAGCGAAAAGCGTTCGGGCAAAAATTGTATTGGAAATGGCGAATGGCCCGACGACTGAGGAAGCAGATGATATTTTATTAAAAAAAGGAATTACAGTTATACCTGATATTCT
>CAZLOC010000650.1:0-2143 GCA_964560935.1 uncultured Anaerolineaceae bacterium
GGGAGCGGGATCGTGACTCGTGACTTCTGAATGAAGCAGCGGAGCGTCTGGACCCCGCCAGGCGTGCCTCGTCGTGCTACGGTTGGTCCTTCCCCGCGACCTGTGCGCGCATGCGCTCTTCCTGCTCTCGCAGCTCGGGTGTAAACTCGGCGCCGAAGTCCTCCGCCTCGAATATCCGGCGAATCTCGGCCTGCCCCTCCTCAAACGCAGCGATTCTCAGATGGAGATTGGAATATCGCTTACAGAAGCTTGATACGGATGCGTAGCCTCATCCGAAGTGAGTGTAATGACAGGAGGCGAGAGATGTTCGACGAATTTGTGGCCATGCTACGACGGCAGTCGATGCAATTTCCTGACATTCGTCCAGGTGGAAACCGCCAACTGTACACGGTAACGGACGCTTGCCTGAGTGCCTTTGGCGTGTTTCATACACAATCGCCGTCCTTTCTGGCCTACCAGCGCGAGATGCATGTGCGCAAGGGGAAGGACAATGCCCAAAGCCTCTTTGGCGTGGCGGCGATTGCGAGTGACAATGAGATTCGGAACCTGCTGGACCCGGTAGCCCCCAGCCATTTGAGCGAGTTGTATTGGTGGGCGCTGGCGCAACTGCAGGAGCAAGGTCTGTTGTCAGATCATCACGGTTACGACGGTCAATGGCTGTGTGCACTGGACGGCGTGCAGTATTTTGCTTCCGAGGCCATTCACTGTGACAACTGCACGCATCAGCAAAAAGGCGACAAGACGCTCTATACCCATCATGTAATTGCTCCAGTGCTGGTTGCGCCTGGGCACGACTATGTGATCACGCTGGAGCCGGAGTTTCTCACCCCACAAGATGGCGCTGATAAGCAGGATAGTGAACAAGCGGCTGCGCAGCGCTGGACCAAACGCAATGCGCAGCGCTTTGCGCCAGACAGCGTGACCATTCTGACCGACGACCTGCACAGCCATCAGCCCTTCTGCGAGTGGCTGCGCACCTATCACCTCAATTTCATCCTGGTCTGCCTGCCGGGGTCGCATGCTTTTCTCTACGAGCAGATAGCCGAACTGAGCAAGCTGAACGCTGTCAGCGAGTCTGTTATCAATCGCTGGAATGGTCGTTACCGGGAATACTGGACGTACCGCTTTGTCAACGATGTGCTCCTGCGTAACAGTGCCGATGCCATGGCTGTCAACTGGTGCGAACTCATCATCACCCGTGCGGACACCCAAGAAACGTGCTACCACAACTCGTTTATCACCAATCATCGCATCACCGGCCAAAATGTCGCCTCGATCGTCAGTTCAGGACGCGCCCGTTGGAAAACCGAGAACGAGAATCATAATACGCTCAAAAACCAGGGGTATCATTTTGAACACAACTTTGGTCATGGCAAAGAGCACCTGGCAGCCTTTCTGCTCGCCCTCAACCTGCTCGCCTTTCTCTTGCACACTGCGCTGAGCCTGACGGACGCAACCTATCAACGTATCCGGCAAGCCTTGGGCGCCAGAAAAACCTTCTTCGGCGACATTCGTACCCTGACCCGTTACATGTGCTTCGATTCGTGGTCTGCGCTCCTTGCCTTCATGTTTCGCGGGCTCGAACTCGATGGCTCTCCCTGACTCACAAGCGATGCGCCAATCCCTCGGCAGATCGCATGTTGTACCCTGAACATCCTGGCAAAGGGTCGTGCTGGGCGCCTGCCGTCGGGACTTCTTGCCCCTCCCCATGTCAGAGGTCGCCGCCCTCGTCTTGTTGTCCACATTCAACCCGGTGACATCGAGTGTTGGCCTACTCCAGCGCAGTCTCCCCTTCCCAACTACACGCCTTGCTCGCCTTCCTCTGCCCTCTCCATCCCTTCATGCCGTTCTATCTGAGAATTGCTGCCTATTGAATGATGCGATGCAACCGGCGGTATTCAGAAGTATAATGGAGAGAAGGAACCGGCGGACGCACAGGATCAGCGCCCCCAGCCAGCGAATCCCACAGAAGCGTTGAGAGGAAGTCCATGAGTGAGACCAAGTTCGTTAAGCGATATGCGCTGGCGATCTATTTTGTGTTGGCTTACGCCATCGCGTGGACCGGCATCGTCGTGGCGGTGGGTCCTGGCAACTTCCCCGCCACCGGCGCGGAGGCCGGCCGCAAGCTCATCCCCGTGTTCCT
>CAZLOC010000651.1:0-2140 GCA_964560935.1 uncultured Anaerolineaceae bacterium
ACGGCTCAAAAAACCGCAGTTTAAACCCCAAAATAGGGGTAGCGGAAAATAGGTTGATACGCAGCAAGTGACCCTACATCATTAGGTTGTTGCGGTATTGTTTTCTCCCCCTTTTGTGCAATAATAACTATAGTTTGACAGACCTGTCCTCATACTGAAGACAGTATTGCGGCGCAAGCCAGGGAGATGAGAAAATGAAAATGAAGCGGCGTCAGTTCCTGAAAATGCTGGGCTTGATCGTCATCAGCCCCTTGCTCAAAGCTTGTGATGCGATATTTGGCACCCCTACTGCAACCCCAACTCTAACTCCCACTTTTCCTCCCACAGACACTCCTTCGCCAACCGAGACGAGCACTCCGCTATCGGAAACTCCAACCGAAACTTTAACTGAGACTCCAACTGAGACCCCAACGCAAACTCTAACCGAAACCCCAACCCAAACTCCCACCTCTGTTGCGGGTGAATTCTTCAGTTTGCATCCCTTTATCGAGGCGCACCCAGAAGCTGTGTTTATCAAGCGTACCAACGTCCCTGTCAAAACGGATGCGCAGGCCAAACACAGTGCGGGATTCGAATTTGCGCAGGAGATTTTCGTCTACGGAACTACAACAGGCATTCCACTCTCGCACAAAATTGCCATTAAAGCCAATGTGACCTATACGGAGGGTATGGGCAACACTGCCGCAGGTATAGGGATTGTTACAGACAGGCACTTCATTGAAGGTCTCATCGAAGGAATGAAAGGATTGGGATTTCAAGCAAAGGATATGTATCTTCGAGAAGGCAACTGGCTCAAGAATGGCTATTGTCCCACCGATCTCATGTACACTGGCTATGAGGAGATGGCCGAAGCGACTGGCATCAACTCGTTGTATTTTCCCAGCGGGCGTCGCATCACTGACCTGACATTGGAAAATCTCCAGGAAGGCACGGAAGTCATTTGGAAGGAACCCCCGGATGGCGTAGTGTTCAAACGCATAGGCTACGTAGCCCCATACAATCAAGCGGATACCTGGCTCTTCAATATCTCAAAATTCAAAGCCCACGGCATGGGGATGACTCTGTGTGCCAAGAATCTGCAGGGCATGTGTGTCAGTCCACACGTCCGGTTTTGTGAAGGCGCGGATGCAACCTTGAAGCACCCTGAACATATTCTAAAGGATTTTCAGTCCGGTCTTGTAGACCGTATTACCAAGTTACACGCACAGCACTTGGCAGTTGGTTTTCCTCGCTGGGATCGACCGGGTGGGGGTTACAGTAGCGGCTATGGCATGGAAACCTGGGCGCAGCGCACTTGCGATTCGCTTTCTGTGACGAATATCGGCTTGAACGTAATCGAGGGCATCTACGGACGTAACGGCAATGGGTTCATGAGCGGCCCCGACCCGAATGGTAAAGCCGAAGACTTTATGACCAATCTCCTCATCTTTGGGAAAGACCCTTTCCGGGTGGATATCATTGGCACGTGGCTGTCGGGCCACGAACCGGGCAATTTCGGTCTTTTCCATATTGCAAAAGAGCGCGGTCTCTCGAATGTGGTGAATCCCCGGGAGATCCCAATCTACCTTTGGGATAAGAACAATCCGCAGCCGACATCCCTGAATAATTTCGAGCGCGTTCCGTTGGTGACTACTTACCTGCGTAGGGATTATAATGGTCAAACCGAAGCGCAGTATCACCTGGTAGATGAACCTTTCGACTATTCCTCTTTCTGATAATGTAGGCCCTATGACTACGCGTTTATACCTTGTCCGCCATGGCGCAACCGACATGACGATGGAAGATCGCTTTTCCGGTTCCGCTGACGTCGAGCTTTCTGACGAAGGCCGGGAGCAGGCTCAACGTCTGGCGGAGCGACTGGCGGATGACAACATAACGGCTGTATTTACCAGTCCACTGAGCCGGACGCTGGAAACAGCCCGCATCCTTGCCGGACCTCATGGCCTGCATCCGCTATCCAGGGACGGCCTGCGCGAGATCAGCCATGGTCACTGGGAAGGCATGAGCCGCAAAGAGGTGGAGGCACAATTCCCCGAAGAATATGTAGCCTGGGAAGCTGACCCTTTCACATTTGCCCCGCAGGGGGGTGAATCAGGTCTCAGTGTCCTGGCGCGAGCGCTACCAGTCATTCGTGAGATTG
>CAZLOC010000652.1:0-2137 GCA_964560935.1 uncultured Anaerolineaceae bacterium
GTTTGCAATCAGCCTGTTATTCATGCTTATTTATTTCGTAAAAAATGCCGCGCTCCCCCCGGTGCGCGACATGCGGCTGATATTTGCTAGCCTGGCTCAGCGCGATTCTACTGTAAAAAATCCTTGGAAACCGGCCCACCCAGGACTCGGATGACCTCTCAAATAATCACCGTAACTTGCGGATTGTGAATGCGTAAATCGTTTATCGCGCAGACATGACTGGCCTGGTAATCATCCAAACGGATTAGTCCGTTTGGATCGGTTGTTCATCAGGGCAGGGTGTGTTTTCGATTCGAGGGCAGCATTGCGGTCCGGGAAGAAAAGTGGCTATCGATAGTGTGGACAGGTTCTGCTGCGGCATCGAAGTGACCGCCGTTCAGGTATTCATGTTTGAACGGCGCGTTTTGCGCCAGGGGGCCCGCGGCCGCTTCCTGAATCTCGAAATTTCCGTCGTTGGTGTATGGGTTGGAACAGTCTTCATGGGCAAGGGCATTGAAGGCAGTCGCAAACAGGATGGCGGCGAAGACAGAGGTTTTCATGGCATTTCTCCCAAAGCAGCCGCACCGTGCAGCTGATGGTTGCCATTCTGGGTTTTTGCGACGAGGTGGACCTACAGCGAATTCGACACGAAATTTGTCGAATTTTCTGCTTATTGTCCTAGCCTCCTGCCGCACCAAACAGGGAAATCAGCAGCAAACTGAATAGGGCTACGCTGGCAGTAACGGCAACACCCACAATAATGGGCTTGAATCCTGACTTGCGGATCTGGCCTAGATTGGTGCTAAGCCCCACACCCGCTAGCGCGCCAAGCATCAACCAAGCTGAAAGGCTGGACAGCATGTTGCCGACATCAAGTCCGAGATGGCCAGACATCCAGGCGAACGAACCGAAGGAGTTCAATAACGCCAGGAAAAGAAAGCCAAGCAGGAAGGCCGGAAACGATTGTTGCAGACGCTTGCTCAGGGGCACTTTCTTGCCGCCGATCAGGCCGCCCACCCAGCGTGCATAGGCAAGCCCGACCAGAACGATGATGACGCCGAGGAAAGCATTGCGTGTCAGCTTGACAACCGTGGCCACATCACCCGCCTCCGACCCCAAAGCAAAACCGGCTGCGACGGCCTGGGCCGTGTCATGCACCGAAGTGCCTACCCAGGTTCCGTAAAAGGCATCCCCAAAGCCAAAGTAGGCACCGATAAGGGGATACAAAATGACGGCAGTGGTCCCCATCACAGTGGTGACAGCAATGGCGTACGACATTTCCTCCTCGTTGGCCTTGATCACCGGCGACAGCGCCGCGATGGCGCTGTTTCCGCAAATCGAGGCGCCTGCAGCGAGGAGCGTCGCCAGGCGGACAGGGATCTTCAGCAGATGCCCCAGCACATGTCCGACTACAAAGGCCATGGCCACCAGTGCAACGATCAGCAACGCAGCCTTGGCGCCGATATGCATGACATCGCCGAACGCGATGCGAGCACCGAGCAAAACAATCGCGGCGCGCAGCATGTTGTGGACAGCAAAGCGGATGCCTGGCTCCCAATTGACCGGAAGCCTGAAAACGTTGCGGATAAACAGGCCCAGAATGATGGCGACGAGCACCACGCCGACTACCTTGCCGGCTGCCGGTGGCAGCAACCAATGCAATCCGCTGGCGACAGCGGCGACCCCGACAACCATCATCAATCCGGGGATCAGGCTTTTCCACTTTGATGCGTCTTCAAGGGTATTTACCACCTCTGTTGCAAACTGCCGCATACGGGCTTCGTCTGCCTTGGTGAAGGCGGCGTTGCCACGCTTGTTGATCGCCTGGATTACGCCAATCCGCTCGCCTTTCCTGTTGACCAATGGCTCGATGAGCATCGAATTACAGACATAGCCTGATTTGTCGGCGATGTCGCGGCGATGCCTTGGGTCGTTTTGAGCGTCGTCGATACTGATGGTCTCGCCGGTCTGGAATGCCGCCCCTGCGAGGCCTTCGTTGCTGGGAATCCGGATTTCGCGGACGGCGTCGTCCTTGATGACGCAGGTCCAGAGTTCCTTCGTGGAGGCGTCATGAAGGAACAAGGTCACTTTGTCGCAATCAAGTACCTTGCGCGCGGTATCCATGAACTTCACAAGCAAAGGCTGAATGTGTTGCAAG
>CAZLOC010000653.1:0-2134 GCA_964560935.1 uncultured Anaerolineaceae bacterium
CGGTTCGGATTCACCGGATAGACAGATCCGGAAAAACCGTTTGTGATCAGATTTCTAAAAAGTGAGTATCCGACACGTCCGGGTGTATCGGATGCCCCAATGACAGCGATGGATTTGGGATTAAATAATTTATTGAGCTGTTTGACATTCATAATTGATTAGAGTTCTTCTTGTCTTTCGGAAATTTTCATCGCGTATTCTTTGAGCCAGTATTTTAGCTGAACGGTATGGTTCTGCGGCAGCGGGGGGCGAGACTTCTTCTCAATTATGGCACATTTCTGGCAAAACGTGCCTGATTCGTGAGCGGCGGAACCACTGTCCGTTGCGCAGCATCCCCGGAGCATAGCGTAGGGGGCTGGAGCCGGTGTTGGCCGCCTCTGGATTTGTTGTTTAGAGACTCGATTGATCAATAAATCTCCTTCGCGTCCTTGGGCAATACTCGCACATGTTGCAGGTGAGCGCTCACATTCCTGTCGTCACTGTGAGGATAGCTATAGCCGAAATGGTCGGCAACACGAATAGCTGCAATTCTGAAAAGATCACACATCGTAAACAATGCTTCCCATGTAAGATCGTAACTGGCATCGGCGTAAGTTTTTTGAAGCATGTCCCACAACTCTGGTTCAAGATATCCTTGGAAATATTTGCCGAATTTTCCTGGATTTCGTGAAAACCGGGTTTGTACTCCAATCAGCCACTTTAGCATTTTCATGAGTTCTTCACGTACAACCTGGTCGAACATGTATTTAGCATAGATGATTTCTTCCCTCCACAAACCTTTAGCAACATAGGGGCAGACCCACCAGAATTCATTGCAGCAATTGAAGAACGCTTTGGCGGTTGGAGGTTGGGGAAGATAGTTGCTTTCGTTCGCGGGTGCAAATGGTTCGATGATCCCATCTTTATCCAGGAGCAACAGGCTCAGACTATCTTTGACGATTTCATCGAGTTTTGCGAGGGGATAGATCCCCAGGTCGATCCGGTTGCCGTCGGTAAATTGCATGAGATACGAGAATCCATCGTCATTGCTCGGAGGCGGATCTCGCATATCCTCAGGCTCCTGCAAGATCATCAGCTCGCCAAAGCGTTTGATCCACTCGTAGTTGTTCTTGAAGGGAGCAACATCTGTGACCACGTAAACAATGTCAAAATCCTGGAAGATGTCTCGCGGAGCATTGGGATTGGCGCGTGAACCGTTCATGATCACTGCCCGTATGCGCTCATCGCACCTGGCGGTATCTACAATAAGTTCGAGCATTTCTTGTTCGCTACGCATAATTTCCTCTGTGGCAGCCAACTGCTGCGGCCTGCCCCGCGCACTTTGCGGGGTACCAGGCGCGGCGAGACTTGGCGGGAAAAACACCAAACATCGAACCCGCCGTTGGGGCAGAATCCGCGAAAATGTGGACAGCGCCTGCCCATGCCCAGTGCACATAGTGCACACATTTACATTAATCGGTGGGCAGCATCTGTGAAACGAGAGCCTGCTTTGACTTATGCGATAAATCCATCACAGCCTTACCAAACGGAATCTAATGTGGGGATAATAACCTGCCTTGCTCATTGTTATTCCAATCTTCTATTTTTGCTTCACCAACAGTCTCGTTGTCGTCTTTGTATACAAAACTAGCCTCTATTCTTTTCCCTTTGAGAACGAGGGGCAACCAATAGGAAGCGTCATCCCACATGCTTTCAAATGGAATCTCATCTATTATGCACCATGTGGGTTTCATCTCGCCACTTTCTTCTGGATTCCCTAGCCACGCTTTAGCCAGAAAAACATGTACGACCTGATTCCAATTTGGCTTGAAGGGAAACAGAAAGGTGAGGCGACCTATTGGGTAGATGTCATTTATTGAAACTTTGATTCCTGTCTCCTCTTCAAGCTCTCTAATCGCAGCGGCTTCAATCGTTTCGCCAGATTCAACTCCACCGCCAAAGCCAGCATATTTCCCTGCGCCAAATCCAGTCTTCTTCAGTCCCAAGAGAACTTCGCGGGGTGGATTTCCCCGTATCAAAAAGCATAGTGTTTTATCGCTCATATTCACTCACGAATAGACTGTATCAACTCACAATCAGCCATCGCGGTAGGACTGCCAGTTACCCGACAGGCCCCGCACAAATCCCGGCGTGC
>CAZLOC010000654.1:0-2133 GCA_964560935.1 uncultured Anaerolineaceae bacterium
GCAAATTGACACCATGCTCGGCGGCGATCTTGGCAACAACTGGGGAGATGAAGCCTAAATCTCGGTTGGTGGTTGCTGGTTGATGGTTGGCAGCAGGCGCTTGTGAAATGAGTTTTGGCGCTTGGGGCGCTTCTTCTTGCTTCTCTGTTTTCGGTTTTTCGCCGCCTGCTACCGACTGCCCACCATCAACCGTTTCCCCAGTTTGACCAATGACCGCCAGCACCTCGCCGACTTTCGCCACTGCTCCTTCCTGCATTTCGATCTTCAACACCACACCCGAGGCTGGCGCAGGGATTTCGGTATCCACCTTGTCGGTGTTGACTTCCAGCAGCGGCTCCAACTCGTTGATCGAATCGCCTTCCTGCTTGAGCCATTTTGTGACGGTGACTTCTTCTACGCCCTCGCCTAAAAGCGGCACTAAAACTTTTGTCGCCATAATTGCTCCTTTTTACCACCAAGGCACCAAGTCACGGAGACACAAAGATTAATACTTTGGTGACTTTGTGTCTTTGTGACTTCGTGGTTAACGAATTTCCGGATATTCCCCAGGATCAACCTCATGCATCATCTCATAGACCGCATCAAAGATCGTCTCCGCGTTGGGCTTGGACCAGTAATCGCCGTCGCTGCCGTAAGCAGGGCGGTGGGGTTTGCCGGGCAGGGTGACCGGTGCGGAGTCGAGCCAGTAGTAGCCGCCCTGCTTCTCGATGACCGCCTGCATCATATAGGCGGACGTGCCGCCGGGAACATCTTCATCCACGAAAATGACCCGGCTGGTCTTTTTCAAAGATTCGACAATTTTTCCGTGAATGTCAAACGGCAGCAGGGACTGCACGTCGATGATTTCGGCATCGATGCCAACTTCCGACAACTTCCTGGCCGCGTCCTGCGCAATCCGACAGCAAGCGCCATACGTCACCAGCGTTACGTCCGTTCCTACACGAATCACCTCAGGCACGCCCAGCGACGTGGTGTACTCGCCGATATTGTCGGGCAGTTTCTCCTTCACACGGTAACCGTTCAGTACCTCGACCACGATGGCGGGTTCGTCGGCTTGCAATAAGGTGTTGTAAAAGCCCGCGGCGCGGGTCATATCCCTCGGCACCAGCACGTACACGCCGCGCACCAGGTGGATGATCCCGGCCATCGGCGAGCCAGAATGCCAGATACCCTCCAGCCGGTGTCCGCGCGTGCGCACAATGACGGGAGCCTTCTGCCCGCCCGCGGTGCGCCAGCGCAGGTTCGCCAGGTCGTCGGACATGATTTGCAGCGCGTACAGCAAATAATCGAGGTACTGGATCTCGCAAATCGGACGCAATCCGCGCATCGCCATGCCAATAGCCTGCCCCAAAATCGTCACTTCGCGGATGCCCGTATCGGTCACGCGGAGCGCGCCGTACTTCTCCTGCATGCCGCGGAAGCCCTGGTTCACGTCGCCCAACTCGCCCACGTCTTCGCCAAAGGCGATCAGGCGCGGTTCCTTTGCCAGTAGCTTGTCGAAGGCGGCGTTCATCACCTCGAAGCCCATCACGGTCGGCGAATCCTGTGAATACGCGGGCTTCACCTCGGGCACGGCCAGCGCCGTCCCGCTGTACAAGTGCGAGCCATAACGCTCATCGTTGATCTTGTCCTGTTCGTTCTTCCATTCCACCAGCACCTGCTTGACGGGATTGTTGTCCAGACGCAGGAGTCGCAGGGATTCGTGGACGGTCATGTGGACGTCGCGCCTCGTCACCGACGGCAGGCCTGCCAGTCGTTTTTTGAGCATGTCCAGCTCTGACGTTTTGGACGAACTACCCGCCACCTCGTCGAGCATGTCCAATACCTGGGCGCGCTCCTCCAAAAGCGGACTGAGATACGCTTCCCAGGCGGATTTGCGGATGCCTTCTACAGCCTGGCGGTCGCTTTCTTCAAGGGCAGCCAGCTCGGGGTCCGAAATGACGCGGTTCTCAATCATCCACTCGCGCATCTTCCTGATCCCATCGAAATCCTGTTCCCATTGCAAACGCTCCGGGGATTTATAGCGTTCATGCGAACCGGATGTGGAGTGTCCCTGCGGCTGGGTGGCGTCGGTGACGTGCACCAGCGCGGGGATGTGGTACTCGCGGGCGATCTCGGCGGCGGACGCGTAAG
>CAZLOC010000655.1:0-2127 GCA_964560935.1 uncultured Anaerolineaceae bacterium
AACTCTCCCATGGAAGCCTGTGTGGTAATTTGTCGCATGAGCAAACCCAAAAAAAGGCGCAATAAGATTCTGTTTATTAATGCCGTTCATGAAGTCACCCGCGAGCGGGCGCAGAGCTTCTTGACCGAGGCCCATATTCGGAGAATCGTCGATGCCTACGATGGTTTCCAGGACATCGACGGATTCGCCCGGGTGGTCGGCAGTGATGTGATTCAAGAAAGAGGGAGCAACCTGAGTATCCCCTTGTATGTTGCCAACGGGAACCATGCCGAGAAATTCGGAGAGAAAAATGCTCAAATACTTGCCGAAGCCCTAGCGGCCTGGCAGGGGAGTTCGGCGGCGCTCAGAAAGTCCATGGAAACTTTATTCAAGACACTTAAAGACTCGACTTTGGGCTGAAACAGGTGTATTTTTTGACACAAATACGCATATAAATTTGGGTCAAAAATATCATGGGTAAACACACGCAAAGTATTGATCAAAAAGCAATTAACCGCATTTCTGGCCACGGTAAGGGTTGGGTGTTCACTCCAGCACACTTTTCCGACCTGGGGAGCCGGGATGCGGTGGCTTCTGCCTTAAAAAGGTATCGGCAGTCGGGGCTTATCCGTCAACTCGCCCGGGGGCTGTACGATTATCCGCGCACAGACCCTGAGCTCGGGATGCTGACCCCATCGCCTGATGCAGTAGCCAGAGCGTTGGCAGGGCGTGATGCCGTTCGTCTACAGCCGTCAGGCGCCTATGCGGCCAATCTCCTGGGGCTTTCCACCCAGATTCCCATGAAGATCGTATATCTTACGGATGGGCGTTCCCGCACCGTGCAAATCGGAAAAAAACAGATCATCCTGAAGCGGACCACGCCACGGAACATGGCAACGGCAGGAAAAATCAGCGGCTTGGTCATCCAGGCCCTGCGGCATTTGGGCCAAAACCATGTGGATCAAGATGTTATTGTCCGGCTCGATCGCCGGTTGGATTCGGATGCCAGAAAGCAGCTACTTAAGGATGTCCGTTTTGCCCCTGCCTGGATCGCGGATATTATGCGGCGACTGGGGATGAAAGAAGAAGCGAAATAGACGTGAACGCGTTCTTATCATTTCCTGAAGATCGAAGGCGAACGGTCTGCGAACAGGCGCAGGATACACTCGGCCTGCCACCGGCAACCATTGAGAAAGACTTCTGGGTTTGCTGGACACTGAAAAAGTTGTTCGATCTGACCGACTGGGGCGCCCATCTCACATTTAAGGGCGGGACATCGCTTTCAAAGGGATGGGCTCTCATAGAACGGTTCTCTGAAGACATCGATATCGTAATCAATCGCGATGCCCTTGGCTTTGGCGGCGAAATGGCGCCCGATCGCGCTCGCAGTAAGAAACAGACACGCAAACGTCTGGACGCCCTCAAAGAGGCCAGCCAGCTCTGTGTAAACGAAACCCTACTTCCCCTGCTCAGGCAAACCGTATCACAAGAAATGCCGCAGGAGTTATCATGGCAACTCGATCCGGACCCCGATGATCCGGACAGGCAGACACTTCTTTTGACTTACCCGACAGCCATTGCGGATCGGATGGCCTATCTTCGCCAGGTGGTCAAGATCGAGCTGGGCGCCCGTTCCGATACGGAGCCCGCGCAGGTAGTCGATATCCATCCGTACATTGTGGACGCTTTTCCCGCTCTTTTTTCCCAAGCACACTTTTCTGTAAGAGCCGTATCTCTCGAACGCACTTTCTGGGAGAAGGCCATGCTGCTGCATGAAGAGACCTTTCGACCGAGGGAGAAGAAACGACAAGCACGGATGGCCAGACATTATTATGACCTGTACCGTCTTATTGAATCCGGCATCGGCGACAAGGCGTCCGTTGATCTCGCACTTTTTGAGCGGATCGTTGCCCATCGGCGGGTCTATTTCAAGCATGGTTGGGTAAAATATGACACTTTGTGTCCAGGTCGTCTGAGGCTGGTTCCTCCCGATGAGCAACTTGCAGACTGGAAATCAGATTATGCCGCCATGAAAGACGAGATGTTTCTTGGCGAGCCCCCGGTATTTGACGACATTATCGAAAAAGTTCGAGAGTTCCAGGAGGCGTTCAACCGGAAAGCAGGGGCGGAATGATCATGATGACAAAG
>CAZLOC010000656.1:0-2126 GCA_964560935.1 uncultured Anaerolineaceae bacterium
GAACTGCACGAGCACTTTACCGGGCTCCTGCGGGATTCAGACATTGAAATTTTCGGGCGCAATACTTATCATCTGATGTATCCGTACTGGCACGATGTCGCAATGAATCAATCGGAATCAAAAGCGACCAACGAATTTGCCCGCATGTTCGATTCGATACCGAAGATCGTCTTTTCAACAACATTGAAGAGCGTGGAGTGGAACAACACAACGCTTCTGCGCTCAAACCTTCAAGAAGAGATCGCGAAACTGAAACAACAACCTGGTAAAAATGTTTCCATCGGCGGGTTGAACATTGCATCGCAACTCGCTCAGTCTGGTCTGATCGATGAGTATCGTTTTCTCATTCAGCCGATCGTTGCAGGAAAAGGTCCCCGCTTGTTCGAATCGGGCAAGAATCTTACATTGGAACTTATCGGATCAAAAACGTTTCGCTCAGGTGTTGTAGAATTGCACTATAAAAATATTCACAAATAATGAGGAGATGACATCATGCTTATCGTTCGCGAAGTCGTCACGATGCAGTTTGTCAGTAAGGCTTTGCGCCTTTTTAATAGCCAAGGTTCTGGCAAGTTCGTGGTTGCCCAACAAAGCGTTCTCAGAACGTCACCGACATTCTCTCGTAAAAAACGATGGCTCGCTATCTTCTTGGGTGCACCCGACAGGTGAGCTTCGCCCCGCCAAAAGGAGTTGATTTTGTGCTCGGACGTTTTCCGGCAAGTCGGTTTCATCTCGTCCCGCCCACTTGCGGCTAACGCGAGCCGTTGGGCAGGCACATAGTCTAAAAAGGAAAATCACAATGGCACAATTTCCTCGATTGACCAATCGTGAGTGGGATGTCCTAAAACTCTTGCTACAAGGTAAAAGCAACAAGTTAATAGCTTCATCTCTTAGTATTTCTGACCGCACAGTTGAATTCCATTTGAAAAATATTTATGCCAAGTTTCAGGTAAATTCCAGAATTGAATTGATTTTGAAGCTAGTGAACACCACAGGTTGGCTTGAAGCCGAAAAACTAGGGCATTCCACAGTTGATAGCAAGGTGGAAATCGCCGAAAATAGAGATAGGCTCAATTCATGGATGGGTTGGGCTACATCTTTCAAAGAGGCCGTCTCTATAATCGGTAAGGAGGCACGAATGCGAACAAACCGTATGCTTGTTCTAATAGGTGGGTTGATCCTTATTCTCGGATCACGCCTCCCTTGGATGTCGGTCCCTATTCTCTTTGGCGTTGAAGGGCCCACATTCGAAGCCATTGAAATAGGCTGGGAAGGTGACGGCCTTATCACTGGTGGTATTGGTCTCATCCTTCTTCTTGTAGGGATATTTTGGAGGGGAAGATTTGAGATAAGATACTCAATTCCAGGCGCTATCCTGGCAGCCTTGGCTGTTTTAGTGGTTATCGGAGATTTCTATCGAATCCTTGAGATCGACCCTGACGCAGGTTTCTTTGCGGCCACAGATGTCGGCATCTATGCGACACTCATCGGCGCTCTGATGGCCTTAGCCGGTGCACTATACCGGACACCCATGGATCAAGAGAAGCAGAGCGCCGCAGTAAACTCCAGGCTTTCAGCTATCTAACCACAGGTGTTTGTGTCAAGCGGGCGGCCCACCAATAATGTAAGCGCGCACGACAAGAACGCGCATAAATAATCGACATGACCAAGAAATCGGTACATGACCTGATGTTCCGCCATCAGAGTACCCTACCATAACAAATTTCACTGGCCAGCCGGTGCGGGCCTCTTGGGCTGTGCGCGAATGCGTTTAAGGTAGCAGGCAAATACCACTCCCCGATTGGGTTCGGGGAGTGTCAATTTTACAGAGTGCTGCGTAAATATCTGAACTGAAATCCTGGTTTTTGATGGCAATTCATTAGATTCAATTTCGGATAATTATGCAAGAAGCAGTATGTGACAAATGGTAATTGATTTTGGGACGGGAAAATTGTATAGTTAATTGAATTAACGTGAAACAAAGTGGAACAGGTGAGAAGGGTGTGTCTTCTGCAATATAAAGGTACTTAAGCGAAGACTCTTCGCATAAGACCACCAATTTGGGTACTTTTGCATATACATATTGCTTAAAACATAGTTTGGGCGGCAAACATGAAAGGAGTAAG
>CAZLOC010000657.1:0-2120 GCA_964560935.1 uncultured Anaerolineaceae bacterium
AGGCGAGTTTGTCCACGTTGAGGGCATCGAGTTGGATGTGGTGCATGGCCGTCGCGAGCCGCGGGCTGTCCCGCTCATGATCGGCGCTACTGGAGACAAGATGATGGAAATGACCGGTGAAATCGCGGACGGCTGCGTAATGAACTACTGTGTGCCGCCGGAATACAATGACCGGGCCCTTGAATTGCTGGAGAAGGGCGCCCAAAAAGCCGGACGCAAGCTCGCCGACCTCGACCGCCCACAATTGATCGTTTGCTCGGTGGACCACGACCATGATACCGCCATCGACCACACCAGGATGCTCTTGTGCCAGTACATGGCCCAGCAGCCACACATCGCCAAGGCATCGGGCGTCTCGGACGAAGTGGTGCACGAGATCCAGTCCATCCTGGGCTGGCCGGCCACCAAGGAACAGATCGACAAAGCCAAACATCTCGTCCCCGATGAACTGGTGTACAAGATCACCGCATCCGGCACGCCCGCGGAGGCCAAAGCCAAGGTCGAAGAATACAAGAAGCGCGGCTGCACCTGCCCGATCCTGTATCCCGTCGGCGGGAATTTCAAGCTGCTGATCGACACGTTTGCACAGAAGTAAACCTACCCTCTGAAACACATGATATTCGACCTGCCTCTGGAAGAACTCAAGACATACAAACCTGCCCGCCAGGAACCGTCGGATTTTGACGAATTCTGGGCTGCTACACTGGAAGCAGCCCGCCAGATTCCGCTTCAAACGGACTTCAAACCTGCTGAGGCGCACCTGAGCCTGATCGAGGCTTTCGACGTGACCTTCCCCGGCTTCGGCGGGCAGCCCATCAAAGGCTGGCTGCTGCTCCCCCGCCAGCGCAGCGGACGATTACCCTGCGTGGTCGAATACATCGGCTATGGCGGTGGGCGCGGCCTGCCAGTGGACTGGCTGACCTATGCCGCTGCAGGCTACGCTCACTTCGTGATGGACACCCGCGGGCAGGGCAGCGCCTGGCGTACCGGCGATACACCCGATCCCGAACCCGAAGGCAGTAACCCGCACTATCCCGGCTTCATGACGCGCGGCGTTCTAAACCCCGCAAGCTACTACTACCGCCGCGTGTTCACCGACGCCGTGCGCGCCGTGGAAACCGCCCGCTCCCACCCAAGTGTCGACCCCGAACGCGTAGCTGTCACCGGCGGCAGCCAGGGCGGCGGCATCACGCTGGCAGTGGCCGGATTGGTCCCGGACCTGGCCGCGGTCATGCCAGACGTGCCCTTCCTGTGCCATTATCGCCGCGCCACCGAGATCGTGGACACCTTCCCATACAACGAGATCAGTCAGTATTGCCGCCAGCATCGCGACAAGATCGAAATCGTCTTTGGGACGCTCTCCTACTTCGACGGCGTGAACTTCGCCGCCCGCGCAACAGCGCCCGCGCTCTTCTCCGTTGCCTTGATGGACGAGACCTGCCCGCCCTCGACCGTCTTTGCGGCCTACAACCACTATGCCGCGCAAAAGGACATGCGCGTCTGGTCGTACAACAACCACGAAGGCGGCGAAACGTTCCAAACCGTGGAAAAACTCAAATTCTTGAAGGAATTGTTTGGATAACTTGGAGCAAAAACCTGACAGGTTTCCATAAGCGCGCTGGCAGGCCGGTCTTGCGCCCCGCAGATGACTTCAACGGGAAGGCGCTCCGTAAAACCTGTCAGGTTTGCTGAACGACCTGCTGGTGAAGTACAAGCATAATTTTTTGTTCTTCGACCGGATGAAGGGGAAACACATCTTATCTTGAAAAACGTCCCGAAGGTTTAATATAAATAGGTTGAGTATGTGGTGACAACCTTCGGTACGCTATCACCACCCAGAATCAAAAGCTCCCGCTTGAAAAAGCGGGAGCTTCGTTGTTTAGCGACAGTGTTAAAGGTTAGAGCGGTCTGACTTCAGCAGCCTGCAAACCCTTGGGGCCCTGCGTGATGGCGAATTCCACCTGCTGACCTTCGGTGAGATTGCGGTAACCGTCGCTCATGATCACGGACTGGTGGACGAACACGTCCGGGCCGCCTTCACGAGTGATAAAACCAAAACCCTTGACTCCGTTGAACCACTTGACCGTGCCGATGATACGTTCTGACATTTTGCCTCCTAT
>CAZLOC010000658.1:0-2119 GCA_964560935.1 uncultured Anaerolineaceae bacterium
ACCATGGATCCCGTGGCGCTAAAACAATAACCGGCAAATCACGGTCACTCAAAGCAATCGGACCATGCTTCATTTCTCCCGCAGGGTAGCCTTCAGCATGGATATAGGAAATTTCCTTCAGTTTCAATGCACCCTCATAAGCAATGGGCATATTTATACCTCGCCCCAAATATAAGCAGTTACGCGTATCCTTAAGCACTTGCGCAACTTCTTTCACCCCAGCTTCTCGATCGAGGCATTGCCCAACCAGGTCGGGGACCAAGCGTAAATCAGCGACAGCATTACGTCGGTCCTTGTCGCTCAAGCTGCCACGCAAATTCCCTAGTAATATTGCCAACATGTATAGATCTACCAACGGCGCAGTAAACGCCTTAGTTGAAGCCACACCGATCTCAGGCCCAGTTTGCATCGATATAAAGCCGTCAGCTATACGCATCGCCTGCGTGCCAATTGCATTCACAATCGACCATACGTGCGCTCCTTTACGCCTTGCTTCCTCCATCGCCGCCAGGGTATCTGCCGTTTCGCCTGATTGACTGATCGCCAGCACAACAGTATTTTCATCAGCTATCGGGTCACGATATCGAAACTCCGATGCAATATCCACCTCAACCGGTACTCGTGCCAGGTGTTCAATTAATACTTTGCCCACCATCCCTGCGTGTGCAGCTGTACCGCAAGCAGTTATAAATATTTTCTTAATCTGTCTGGCGTATTCTGGGGTTAACTTCAATTCCGGCAAACGGATGCTGCCTTTCTCGAAGTCCACCCTCCCAGCAATTGTGTCGGTCAACGAACGCACTTGTTCGTGAATCTCTTTATGCATGAAGTGGCGGTACTCGCCCTTTTCTGCTGATACCGGGTCCCAGGTAACATGATGAATCTGTGGTTGTACCGCCTTTCTATCCAATGTCTGGACCATCACATGTTTTTCGGTGACCACAGCCATTTGTCTGGACTCCAAAAAAATCACCTCACGTGTGTGTTCCAGAATTGCCGGTAAGTCAGAAGCAATATACATCTCACCGTCGCCAATCCCTATAACCACTCCACCTGCGTTCCCAATCCTCGCTGCAACAATTCTGTCCGGTTCTCTGGACGAGATTAATACGATTCCGTGGGCACCCTTTAGATGCATCATTGCCCTCCGTGCTGCCTCATCCAGTTCAATTCCCTGTCCCAGATATCGTTCCACAAGATGAACAATTACTTCTGTGTCGGTATCTGAGCGAAAGACTGCACCTTCGGCCAAAAGTTCATCCCGAAGTTCTTGGTAGTTCTCGACGATCCCATTATGAACAACCACAACATTGCCAGTCATGCCCATGTGGGGATGCGCATTACGAGCACTTGGCTCTCCATGTGTCGCCCAGCGCGTATGCCCAATGCCAATGTGTCCACTAACTGGAAATTCCTGCACAAGTGCAGACAAGCGAGCAAGTTTTCCGACATCTCGCCGTACAACAATTTCGCGGTTCTGTATTACAGCTAAACCAGCCGAATCGTACCCGCGATATTCAAGACGTTTCAGGCCATTCAGGATAATCGGTGTTGCATCCTGTGGGCCTATGTATCCAACAATTCCACACATAGGAAATCCCTCCGAAAGGTTAATTTTATGCCATTTTCTGCGCTTTTATAAACCAGTTGCCTGGAGATTTCTCAGCCACAGAATTAACTATCATGGAGGGAAAGATATCAGGAGATGGCTCACCCGGAAGGCTTCCGCTGATCATTCGATTTTCCCGGAGGGTAAGTATGTCCGTTTATCCTCCAGTTAACCTCACCTCGCAGTGAGGAACCTTCATCCTCGTCACCCTGACCAAAACAGTAGAGCACTAAACTTCAAATCAGTTCGCTTGCCCAGGGCCATGCGCTCTCTTTCCCATTTATATTTTTTCTCTGCGACACCTCCTTCCTCTTTCTCTACAAACCAATACTACCAAAACACCCCGCAGGTACGGGGTGTTTTTCAGGCTGGGGGCAAAGGAGTTGAACCTCTACATATGGATCCAGAGTCCACTGTCCTACCATTAGACGAGCCCCCATCACTTAGCGGGTGGAATTTTACCACGCCGCCGTGAACTCGTCCAGCCTGCTTTTCACCACTTTAATCATC
>CAZLOC010000659.1:0-2089 GCA_964560935.1 uncultured Anaerolineaceae bacterium
CCGTTCATCTTCCTGGTTGCGCTGGGTTTCCGCGCCATGGCGCGGCGCGTCACCAAACGTGGCATGCAGGCTATGGCGGACGTCAACGCGGCCATCAAGGAAACGGTCAGCGGCATTTCGATTGCCAAGAACTTCCGCCAGGAAAATAGCATCTTCGAAACCTTCGATTTTGCCAATCAGCAGTCCTACCGGGTCAACATCCAGCGTGGTTTCATCCTTTCACTGGTCTTTCCCACGCTCAACGCGCTGGGCGGTATCTTCACCGCTGTGCTGGTCTATGCGGGCGGACTGAGCATCGAGCAGGGCATGGTCACCGCCGGGGCCTGGTACCTGTTCATCTTGAGCCTGGATCAGTTCTTCTTCCCGGTGCTGAACCTGTCCGCCTTCTGGGCGCAGATCCAGCAGGGACTGGCCGCCGCCGAGCGCGCCTTCGCGCTGATCGATGCGGACCCCAATGTCATCCAGACGGAACAGCACGACGTGCCCCGTTTGAGGGGACTGGTCTGTTTCGAGAACCTGCACTTCCGTTATACGGACAAGGAACCGATCTTAACGGACTTCGACCTGTGCATCCAACCCGGAGAGAATCTGGCCCTGGTCGGACACACCGGCGCTGGCAAGTCTTCAATTGCCAAGTTGATCGCGCGTTTCTACGAATACCAGTCCGGCAAGCTGACCGTGGACGGCCACGATCTGCGCACCTTTGACCTGACGCAATACCGCCGCCAGTTGGGGATCGTTTCGCAGGTACCCTTCCTGTTTTCGGGCACGATGGCGGACAACATCCGCTATGCCAAGCCCGACGTGAGCGATGCAGAAATGCTCGAAATGGCGTATCGCATCGGTGAGGGCGAATGGCTGGAGACCTTGCCCGATGGCCTGTACACAGAAGTGGGTGAGCGCGGTAACCGGCTCTCGATGGGACAGCGCCAACTGGTGGCCTTGATGCGCGTGCTGGTGCAGAAACCGGCCATCTTTATCCTGGACGAAGCCACCGCCAGCATCGACCCGTTCACCGAGTGGCAGATCCAGCAGGCTTTGAATCTCATATTGCAAGATGCCACCAGCATCCTGATCGCGCACCGCCTGTCCACCGTCAAAGCCGCGGACCGTATCGTCGTGATGGACAATGGCGCCATCATTGAAGAAGGTAATCACGATGGGTTGTTGGCACAGGGCGGACATTATGCCATGCTGTATAACACCTACTTCCGGCACCAGTCCCTGGCGTACGTGGAGCAGGCACGCGAGATGGTTGAAGGGGATTAAAAGGTTTGCCATGCAGTTGGACTGCTGACCGAAAATACAGGAGAAATCTTTATGAAAATTCGCGTTTGTTTGGCCGGTGCAACGGGATGGGCAGGATCGGCGCTTTCACGAGGGATATTCGAAGCACCTGATATAGAACTTGTCGCCGGGATTTCCAGGAGTCAGGCAGGGAAGGTGCTTGGGGATGTGCTCGGCATAGATGGGCTTGCTACCCCTATTTTTGCAACAATGGCTGAGGGCCTAAAAAGCAAGCCGGATGTCTTTGTTGAATTTACCAAACCGGATGTGGCGAAAACCAATATCGTGTCAGCGCTGAGAGGCGGTGCGCATGTCGTTGTGGGAACATCGGGCCTGAGCGAAGGCGACTACCGGGAGATCGATGAGGTAGCGGGTGAAGTCCGGCGCGGCGTTTTGGCTGTTGGCAATTTTGCGATAACCGCCGTGCTCCTGCAGAAATTCGCCGAAATTGCGGCCCGGTATATCCCGCACTGGGAGATCATTGACTATGCCCATTCTGGCAAAATCGACGCCCCCAGTGGGACTGCCCGTGAACTAGCGGACCGGCTTTCCAGGGTCAGGGAGTCGCAGCTTGATGTTCCATTGGAAACAACGCAAGGGCCAAAGGAGAGCCGGGGAGTCAGGCTGAATGGCTCACAGGTCCACTCGGTCCGCCTTCCGGGTTATGTCATTTCCCTGGATGCGATCTTCGGGATGCCTGATCAGAAACTAATCCTGCGTCACGAGTCGGGCACGAGCGCCGAGCCGTACGTCAGTGGCGCGCTGCTGGCAATCCGAAAAGTAAGCGGGCTGGTCGGAGTCC
>CAZLOC010000660.1:0-2076 GCA_964560935.1 uncultured Anaerolineaceae bacterium
TCTGTCCGAGTACGAAGTCGAATCAGCCCAGCTCGAGCAGGATTTGCTCAAACTGGTCACGCAGCTTAGCGAGGCCGGGCTTGCCAAAGTGGAATAGGCCAGTCGGACAACTCAGTAGCTGCCGCTTTGCAGACCCGAGCTGCCGGACGAACCTGAATCCATGAACCATTGATCCGGCATGAATTAAACGTTGGTACCGTTCGCCCTGAGCCTGTAGAAGGGCTGTGCTTCGACAGGTTCAGCGCGAACGAACTCGCGAATAAATCTCGCCGGATCGATAATTGATGGTATCTATCCGGGGCTGACTGAACATGAGTTTATGCTTTGATTGCGGTTGCGCATTTTGCTGTGACGGGACCTTGTATGGGTGGGCACCCCTGATAGACGAAGACTTCCCCCTTCTGACGGATCTGTTTGAAGTTAAGAGAGAGGATGGGAATGCCAAGGGTGAAAAGACCAAGGATTTTTTTGCGCTGCCATGCAAGTTGTGCCTGAATGACAGGTGTTCGGTTCACGATGAAGTACGGCCAGCAATTTGCGGGGATTACCAATGCAAATTGCTGGCCAATCACGGATCAGGGAAGGTCACGACAGAAGCGGCCCGCTCGCTCATCGAAAATGTAAAAAGGCTTCGGGACCGTCTCATCCCCCAAATGGAAAAATTTGTTGAAGCCGAATGCGCGTTGCCTCTTTTCCAACTGACACAATTGGCGACCGACAAACTGGAAAAAATGAACGACATTGAGCGTCTGTCCGTCTCGCCTGGAATGCTGTTGGATATCGCAATGATGCGTGTACTCCTGGCAAAAAATTTCGATTCGCGGCTCATGAAACACACCTACCTGGCAGACAAGGCGCAACTCGCCATGGAAGATACTTCCGCGCAGCCTCAGCAGCCGGAGACGGACTCATAGATTAGTGTTCCCGTCATGAGTGCAATAGCCGGGATTCTGTATTTTCATGGTGCGCCGGTCGAATCGGAGTTGATTCGAAAATTGACGGGCGCAATGAAAACGTGCGGCCCGGACGAACAAACAGACTGGGTGCAGGGCGCCGTGGCATTAGGCCACTGCATGCTCCGCACCACCCCGGAATCCCTCGAAGAACATCAGCCGTTGGCCAGCCACGACAGAAACCTGGTGCTGGTTTGGGATGGCCGCCTGGATAACCGCGATGAACTCCGCCGCAACCTGCTGGCGGGTGGCTGCGTGCTGCGAGACAACTCCGATGCGGAATTGGTGTTGCACGCATATGCGTTGTGGCGAGACGAATGTCCCAAGCGGCTGTTGGGCGATTTTGCTTTTGTCGTGTGGGATGCAAGAAAAAACCTGCTCTATTGCGCCCGCGATCACATGGGTGGCCGGCCGTTTTACTACACGCGAAACAGCCTTTTCTTTGCTTTCGCTTCCGAAGAAGAGGCGTTGCTGAATCTGCCTGGAGTGTCGTGCCTGCCCAATGAGGAGCAGATCGCCAGCGTTCTGACCTCAATTTACCTGAACGATGATTGCACATGCTCCTGGCTGGAAGATGTCTGGACCTTGCCACCCGCACAGCGGATGGTGGTTTCATCAGACGCGGTTCTTCGTTCCGAAACCTACTGGCAAATGGAGCCCGGGGACGAGGCCGAATATGCTTCGGATGAAGAATGCCAGGAAGCCTTTCTCAACATATTCGGCGAGGCGGTCCGCTGCAGAATGCGCAGCGAGGGCGACATCGCTGCGATGATGAGCGGGGGCCTCGATTCCGCCAGCATCGGCGCCATGGTCAAGCGAATATTGCCGGAAATGCCAGGCAAGCAATTTCATACCTATTCAGCCATAGCGGACCATCCGGAAACCTGCGTGGAAAGCCAGTGCATCCTGGATCTGACCAAAGACCTGGGCAGTAACGCCCACTTCGTTTCAGTACCATCCTTTACCGGCATGCTGGATGTGCATGATCTGATCGAGACAGCCTGGTCGAAGCCCCACCCGGTGGATAACTCCATCCTGCTACCGGGCATGATGTGCCTGGCCGCAAGCCGTGACGGTCATCGTGTCATGTTGCATGGCATGGGAGGGGACTACACAACGTATG
>CAZLOC010000661.1:0-2074 GCA_964560935.1 uncultured Anaerolineaceae bacterium
GGGTATCACCCTGAAGGGAACGAACAGGAACAGAAACGCCAAGGCCTTGGCCAGCGGCTCGAGTCGTGGCTCGTTGAAATAAAGCGCCAGTGCCGCCCCGCCAAAAAAGAAGGCCAGAAACAGCAGGCCGTTGAGGACAAGCAGTCCGCCGAATATGCTTTGCAGCATATTCGTATCAAGCTTTCTTGCCTGGACCAGCGCCGCCTCCAACCCCAGGGTGCTCACCAGCATCATGAGAACCAGCGGCGACTCGAGCATGGCATTGAGCCCATAGTCCTCCGGGCTGATGAAGCGCACCACGATGATGGTGCTTAGCCAGCTGAAAACCTGTGCGGACAACCTCAATACCGTGGCCCAACGGGCACCCGTCAGGATCTTGTTGACCAGTTCGGTATGGTCTTGCTTCTTGTCCACGAATCCTGCCTTACGTCTGCCGCTGGCCGCCGTGATGGTTGCCGCGTGTCATCAGGCAAAGGTATTCAGGGGCACGCATCCAGCAACGATCGGTTCGGCACGCGCATGGCATCGATTTGTCAGCCATGCTTCGGATGAGCGCATGCCATAGATGCGGTAGAAACGCGGCAACTCAAAGGCGCCGCAACTTTCGGATCACTTCGCCGCCGAGCTTGGCGTAGACCCCGCGATCAAAGCGGCAAGTCCCGATGAAATGGATGAAAGCCGTTTCATCCTTATTGATATTCAGGCAATCACTGTACTTGGGATAGGGCAGCACGACTGTGCCGGGTATGTTGGCGACAACAATGTTGGACATGACCTGCTCGCTGCCCCACTCGCGCCACTTTGTCCCGATGGCGGCTTCAATCTGGGTCGATATTTCTTCAACGAACGCTCGCGTGAAGGAGCCTTTCGAAAAGGACGTGAAGCCTGCGCAGCCCTTCACATAGCGCATCGAATCGTAGTTTCTGAGTTTGTCAAAATTGGATTCGGCAAGCTGCTGGACATGCGCGTCGGGTCCAAAGTTTTTGGCGCGCATGATTTCACACCGTTCACGCATCGTTTCCAGACCCTGGCCTGCGAAAGTCCCGATGGTGAACGCAATGCCATTTTCTATGTTGGCGCGCAATTCCGGCACATCGCCAACAGTCAGGGTATCGCTATCCAGCTGGATCACATAATGGTCTCTGACCAGTTCTGCGATGCTTAGAAGCCGTTCCCAGCATGAACCGGTCGGACAACTCTGACTGCGGAAGTCAGCCAGTTCGAACAGGGTGAACGCCGGGAAGTGTGCGTTGAGTATCACCTTGTCATCTGAGCTCAAGCTTCCGTCATTGACAACATACACGTGTGAAATCGGAACCTGCTCGGCGAATGACTTCGCAGCAAGCAGAAACATCCGCACATCCTTGTGTTGCAGTTGGCTCAAGACCACCGCGGGCGATGAGGGTGCGATTTTTGCCGGCGGCGTATCCAATATGCCGTGCACCGCCATGTCAAACCGCCACCGGTCAAGCCGGTCTCTGATTCCGTGAAACACGTCAATAGCCCCCTGTCATTGTCGTTCTGGATACGCGATGTACTACTTTATTGCTAATGGGTAATAATAATCGAATTGGCCCGGGCGGAAGCCGGGCGTGACGACAATCCAGACTGTGAAAACGAAACGTGGCGCGCGCAGGCACGCTAAACGAAGGGAATAGGGATGGTGCTGCACGAAAGCCGGATTTCTATACGCCAGTACGTCTACCCTGTTCTTTTTGTTTCCCTATTTTGCACGCTTGCACTCGTTGCCAAATCGGTCCTGGACTTCTCCCACTCGGGACCGCAAATCGCTGACGAGATCAAGCGCTCCTATCTTGGCTACGCAATCTTTGCCCTGTCGCGGCTGGGATTCTGGTCTTTCTTGATATTCGCCCTCATGGCAGGGGCGGGCGCCTTCGCGTACCACTGTCTGCTGACCCTGTTCGGATGGCGCTATCGCTGGTTCGTCGCCATGCTCTCCGCGGGGGCGGCGGTTGGCCTCATTACCTTCGCTCGCTTCACCCATTACCTGCTCTATATGCCGGGCGGCATCGTCGCATCATTCAACTACCGTGTAAGCCGCCTCTACCCGTTT
>CAZLOC010000662.1:0-2073 GCA_964560935.1 uncultured Anaerolineaceae bacterium
TTGTTGATACGCACATCACCCCTTAAGGCCAAAAAGCGCCTAACAATGCGTGCACCAGACGGGTGGTACGCACCGCTAAAAAAGGCTGGCTCTGTACGAAAGATCATATCCGTTTCGTTACCTGGTTCTCACCACCCGCTGGTAACGCAAACCGTTAGATACTATGGGTAGCAAACAAGGGGTCGTTTCTGGTAAGCTTCTTATAGACAAGAAAGGAGAAGCTTATGTTTCCAGAAACGACCACCATACCACAGTATACAGCAATTCAACCGCACCTTTACATTGCATTTGAACTGAGCCAGACAAAGTGGCTATTGGGGTTCACGATTGGTTTTGGGCAGAAGCCACGCCTGCGGACCATTGCAGCTCGGGACCTGTCTGCTCTGCAACGGGAGATCCAACTGGCCAAGCAGCGTTTTGGTCTTGTCGACGATGTCCAAGTGGTAAGTTGTTATGAGGCTGGGCGAGACGGCTTTTGGCTGCATCGCTACCTGCTTTCCATTGGAGTAACTAATCTCGTGGTTGACTCAGCCAGCATCGAAGTCAACCGCCGTGCCAAGCAATCCAAGACAGATCGGCTCGACCTTGGGAAACTTTTGACGATGCTCATGCGCTATCATGCTGGTGAGAAGAAGGTTTGGAGCGTGGTGCACGTCCCCTCACCCACTGTGGAGGACAATCGTCATTTGCACCGCGAACTGGCCGACCTGAAAGCACAACGCACCCAGCACAGCAACCGCATCAAAGGCTACCTGGCCAACCAGGGGATTTGCCTGGCTGTCAGAGGTGATTTCCCACAACGCATCAAACAACAACGCTTGTGGAATGGAGATCCCCTGCCGGCCGGTTTACAGGCTCGCCTGCTGCGCGAGTATCAACGCTTCCAACTGGCCCAGGAGCAGATCAAAGCCTTGGAGACCGAACGCAAGGAAGCCATTCGTCATAACGACCAGCCAGAAGTGGAACAAGTACGCCAACTCCTGCGATTGCGCGGCATCGGTGACAACAGCGCCTGGCTATTTGTGATGGAGTTCTTCGCCTGGCGAGCTTTTCGCAATCGACGGGAAGTCGGCGCCCTGGCTGGTCTGACGCCCTTCCCACACCAAAGCGGCGAAGACACGCGCGAATTAGGGATTAGCAAAGTTGGCAACCGGCACATCCGCGCCATGGCTATCGAGATTGCTTGGATCTGGCTGCGCTTCCAACCTGACAGTGAACTCAGTCGCTGGTACCAACGTCGCTTTGAAAAGGGCAGTAAACGCCTGCACAAAATCGGCATCGTTGCCCTGGCTCGTAAATTACTGATCGAACTCTGGCGTTATCTGGAGACTGGCAAGATACCGCCAGGGGCTGTATTGAAGCCATCTTGATCTGACTGGCGATCCCCTTCGTCTCCAGGGTCATTGCCAGACTGGTGTGAGCTGCCCGTTAGCCGCCGGGTTCCTGATCAGAACCGCCCGTTAGATGGGGTCGCTCACCAAGAGCTTCACCTTCGCTCTCGAGCGCAAACAGTATGAGGTGTCTGGAGCAAGTGCCAGCACGGATAGAAGGCTGTTCAGGGTGTAGGATGCCCAACGTTCAAGAAGCTGCCAGCACGATCAAGCATATACCCTCAAAAAAGGAGTGGGATGCCGCGTCGATTTTCAAATCTTCAATCGCTGCACCCGGCCATTCGGTCGGTCTGTTCAACGCGCACCATCTCTTGAAGCTTGACAAAATCGACTTCATAGAAGGCGCTTCGTTGAAAATTATGCAGGTTGAATAAAAAATATATTGCCTGCTTAAAATATCATGAGGAGAATGACAAATGACCACATCCAAACAAAACCAGTCCATGGAAAATGGAAATACGGAATCTCAATGGCAGGGTATTTACATTATCGGGGGCATTACCGCCATCATTGCATTAATCGGGATTGTGCTTGATGTAGTCTTTGGCTCTGTGACGGGCGGTAATTTATCCGCTCTGCCACAAACAGCCATTGACAGATTTGCACAATTTCAAATAAATCCTTTGCTTGGTCTTTACAATCTCGATCTATTGAACATCATCAATCAAATGATTTTGATTCC
>CAZLOC010000663.1:0-2072 GCA_964560935.1 uncultured Anaerolineaceae bacterium
GATATTACGGCGACGACACAGCCAGCCGGAATTACATGAAAGAAATTGAGCGGCCAAACTTCTACGATGATCTGTACGGAGAAGGCCCGGAATGCCTACTGAACCCGGGGTAGTCCATTGAATGAACGTCAGCGTCCAAGAAAAAGTGGCTAATTCCAAGACCTGCTCCGGTCAGCCAGCTTGACCAAATCCCTGAGCCAGACCTGCCCCTGGAACTCATTAGTCAAAGCGCTTGCGCCACCTCTGTGGGGAAATTGCTATACGTGTCTCTTCAGGTTTTGGATTCGTCGTCTGTCGAAGAGATACGATAAGGCGGAGTGTGGCGGTCAATCTGCGTTAAGAGTTGTTCACGCTCAGCCTTTAATCTTTTCGTCTCCATCTCCTTGTTGGCCTTTTCCAGCTTTTGATTTAACTCATCTAGGCCCGAGTTCATCATCGTGAGCAGATTTGCCACCATGGTAAAAAAACCAGCAATCAATGCAAACAAGTCTTTTATTGCCTGAAGCATACGCTATCCCCCTAGATCCTTAAGACGCGCCTCAATTTCCAATAGTCGCTCATGAGGCGTTTTTTCCACTACCGCATCGGGGGTTTTTGGATCGAGCCAGTAGGCCAGTAAGCCAGACAGCACTATAACTGGTACCGCACCATAGGTGAGGTAGACGCCAACATACGGCACGGCCGCCAGAGTCATCAGATATAGCGCTAACGTAGTCAGACAAATGATGTGAAATGTTTTATACAGTGACCGACGCATTAGATATCCTGAGATGGATTCATGTCCAAAGGCGATGATGGCTCAAACCTAATATAAATTGACTCGAATTTTGTAGGCCAATCTACACGTCCGATTGCCCAATTTTGTTTATGAGCTCGATTTCTGAGTCATGCGGTTTTCGCACCCGACTCTCAGCAGAACTCATACCCGTCATGTGTTTCCACAAACTCAGGCCAGGATTTTGCATATTCCTTGAGTTCAGAACTCCTCGAAATCACCGTCAAGAAGCTGCCATCCGAATGGCGCTTGAGCCTTGTCAAGCCGGTATACAGCAAGGCAGACGACCCAGGCGTTAGGTCGCGCCCCATGTACACGACAAGCGCTCTCGCTTCCCACCCTTTGAAGCTGTGCAGGGTCGTAGCCTTTACCCTGGCATCACCCATGTAAAACACTACTTTCTGAAGACGGCATTCCTTCTCGTCCACGTCAAAGGTATGAACACAACGAATACCCTTCATACCCAGACGCTTAACGACCTCATATCCAAGGCTTTTACTGTCACACAGGAAAGTGATATCTGCCACGGACAACCCTTCGGAGCCTGCCCTGGAGAAAAACCCCAATATCTCATCGCAGCAGATCTGAGCATCGTCAGATCCTCCGTAATGCACCCAGCGTAGATAGCATGGCACCAAAGCCATACTCATCTGGGCAGAACGCGGAACGATCCGAGCGCTTTCTGGCAAATAACGTGCAGCAAAGCTTGCCGCCTTATCCAATGCCGGCTCAGGCATCCGATAACTCACCTCAAGTTCCGCCCACTTGCCCGAGAAACCAGCACCATTCATGGCTTCATCCGTCCAGGAGGAAGCGACCCCGTAAATGTCCTGTGTCTCGTCTGCGACCAACAGCATTTCACCACCGGGTTTGCAGACACTCCTCAAGACGTCCCACCAAGCCGGAAGAAAGTCCTGCCCCTCATCGACCAGCACAGCATCGTAAAGCTCACTATCAACTGCGTCGGCCAGAATGGACGATACTAAGGCCGGCAACTCTACATTGAGGACATCATGGGGATTAGCATCTTTCCAGATCGCCTTGTATTCCGCTTCCGCATCATTTTCCATACAGATGCGGCGACACCAGGCATGAAAGTTCAACCAAGTAATATCCTTCCTGGTTCTGCCTGAACCGCCGGGGTAGCGCACAGCCACGTCCATCAGGTAGTGCAGCAAGGTGATATTAAATGTCACCACCAACACACGCTTTTGTTGTTTAAGCAATTCGGCAGCCCGCGCAGCCAGTATCAATGATTTCCCCGAACCCGCCGCGCCCCGAATTCGTCGGTATCCGG
>CAZLOC010000664.1:0-2067 GCA_964560935.1 uncultured Anaerolineaceae bacterium
GGCAAGACCACCTCGATCAACCTGATGTGCGGATTGCTCAAACCAGACGCCGGGCGTGTTTACATCCACGGGAAAGCGGTCAACGGCGGCGATGCGGAAATCCGATCCCGTGTGGGCGTTTGCCCGCAGAATACGATTTTATGGGGCAAGCTCACCTGCCTGGAGCAACTGGAATTCATCGGCGAGATGTACGGGATGCTGCGCAGGGACGCCCGCCGGCGAGGTGGGGAACTGCTGGAGATTATGGGACTGACCAAAAGGCGGAACCGCCTGGCATCCACGCTTTCCGGGGGGATGCAGCGCCGCCTCAATATCGTCCTGGCCTTGGTCCACGATCCCGATATCCTGGTGCTGGATGAACCGGAGGCCGGCCTGGATCCGCAAAGTCGCGTGCTAGTGCGCGAATACATCCGCGAGTGGGCGCTGCAACGTGACCGCACGGTCATCCTGACCACCCACAACATGGATGAAGCCGACCGCATGGCCCAGCGCGTGGCCATCATGGATCATGGCGAGTTGCTGGTGCTGGATACGCCCGAAGCGCTCAAACGCAAAGTCGGCGAAGGGGATGTGCTCGAAATCGATCTGGACGGGGACCACAACCTGCCTCTCGAAAAGGGCCTGGATGCCGTCATCAGGATTGTGCCCCAGACCAGTTTGGTTGGCAGGACGCTAGTCATCCGCACCAAAGCCGCAATGGACTTATTAACGGTTATCACCGAGACCCTGCGCGCTGTCGGCTTTCAACCCGCTGAAATCCGCTTGCGAGCGAACACCTTGGAAGATGTCTTCATCGCGTTGACCGGAAGAAGGCTGAGGGAATAGGTATGCGTCTCTTCTCTGTTTTTCGTGTTTCACTACGGGAACAACTGCGCAGTCCCTGGGACCTGGTCCTAACCCTGCTGCTGGCGCCGATGTTCATCTGGCTGTACTGGTCGATGGTTGGCGGAGGCTCGACCTATTACAAAGTGCTGGTCATCAACAACGACCGTGGCAGTTGCCCGGTTGGGGACCCAGCCCAGACCTGCGCCGAGCAAGCCATCGAGCGAATGTCCTCCCTGACCTACGAGAGCGGCACGCCGCTGCTCAAGCTCGTTGACGTCCATGATCGCTCGGAAGCAGAAACCATGTTACGCAACCGAAAAGCCTCTGGGTTAATCTTTTTCTCGGAAAGCTTCACAGAATCCCTTCACAATGGTGAACCAGCAGCCGGGGTACAGGTGACCTTCGTCGGAGATTTAACTAACCCATACTATACACCTGCTGTGATATTTTCCAACGCCGTTCTGGAAAGCTACGTGCGGGAAGCCACCGGGCAACCCAGTCCCATTCTGGTGACAGAAGAACCGCTGGGCGGATCAGCCTCCCGCAGCGAATTCGAAGTGTACGTCCCAGGCCTGTTGATCGCCGCTGGCACAATGATGCTGTTTTCAATTGCCATCCTGATCACCCGCCAGGTCGAGTCAGGTACGATACACCGTCTGCAAATCACGCGCATGACCGCGCTCGACCTGCTTGGAGGCATCAGCATCCTTTATATTCTGATCTCGCTGGTTACAGTCGCGCTGTCCTTTGCCACGGCGCAAGCGTTCGGTTTCCGCAGCCAGGGACCGCTCTGGGTGGGGATGTTGATTTGCGCCATCACTGGGGTTTCGGTCGTCGGCGTTGGATTGGTCACAGCCTGCTTCTCCAAGACAGTGGCGCGCGCGGCAATCATTGTCAATTTTCCCCTGTTCCTGGTGCTGTTCTTCTCAGGGGCTGTTTTCCCGGTCGGGAACCCGCGCCTGTTCACCCTGGCCGGTCGCGATTATGGCATCTTCGATTTGCTGCCACAAACCCACGCCACCAATGCCCTCAACAAAGTTCTTTCACTGGGTGCTGGCCTGGGCGAAGTGACTTTTGAACTTATGGCCCTGACTGTGCTTACTCTGCTATATTTCTTTATCGGAATATGGCTGTTTAGAAGAATGTACTTGCAGGCAAGATAATGATCTTGTCAGGAACAATGTGCTTTCATATAGTGTGGGAAAAATCAGATGTAAATTGCCAGACAGCACGAAAATACCC
>CAZLOC010000665.1:0-2060 GCA_964560935.1 uncultured Anaerolineaceae bacterium
GGCGAACGTCAGGCGTTCGATTCGGGAAAGGAGCCGCAAATTGTTTGTGGAGGAATCCCCATTCATAGTGAGAATGCGTGCCTGGATGTCTCGCACTGAACAGATCCCAGGATCCTACCGCGTCCTCAGCGGTTACGATGGAAATACGAAGCCAAACCTATGAAACCGGTTCTTAGGCTAGCACCAATACTGTTCACTTAACAATCCTGATCCGTTTGGAAACGTCGATGCGGAGGGTGCGCTGCCGCTTCCGGGGCCGCAGATTGTAGTTGCTCATCTTGCGTTTCACTCCGCGGAAGTTGACCCGGTTCCTGCTGGAGACGACACGCTCCTGAAGGATCTCGTCCAGGATCGCCTCATGCAGGGCTTTCCTCTGCCGAGGGGGGAATAGCAGCGTAGCGGGCCATCCGCCTCTGGACCACGCGCACCGCATGTAGGAAGGAGAGCCGGTCGGGATCTTCGCTGGCTTTCAGGGCCGCTTCGTGCATCAGGCCGCGGATGGCGTAGTGGGCCATGAGCAGGCCCCAAAACTCCTGCTTCACCAACTCCGGCGTCTTGCTGCGCAGCACGATCTGAGCGCCCCGCAGATGCGTCTTGAGTTCGTCCAGGGCGGTTTCTATCTCCCAGCGCTCGTGGTAGAGCGCAGCCAGTTCTTGGGCGGGAGCCTGTGTGGGGTCCAGGATGGTAGTGATCAACCGGTAAATAGGCTCGGCGTCTTTCACGTCCTTCAGGCGGTAGTCGATCACGCGAACCACGATCCCCTTGCGCTGGTTGCGGCGATCCGAAGTCGAGGCGTAAATACGGCTGAGATACGAACCGTCTGGCAGGCGCCGATCGACATCCAGGCGCGCATTCTGGCGGGTGCGCCACAGTAAGTCCGCGCCGGTTTGCGACGCCCTGCGCCAGAGTTTGTAGCTGGGGAAGAAGCGGTCCGCCAGACAGAGCATTCCTTGGCTAAGGGCGGGCACCACGTACTGAGCCAGCGTGATCTCGTCGGTGCGATATTTGCTCATACGCGCGGCCCACAACACGTGGGTGCCGTTCTCTAACAGCGCCACGAAGCGGATCTTCGGAAAAGCGCTGGATCCCCGGCTGGCGCCCGGCCGCCCAAAGGCCTTTTCGTTCTCAACCGTATCGGCGGTGTCCAGCGTGCTGCCGTCCAGGCTGATCAAGCGCCACTCCCGATACCAGGCTCCTTTGGTCCGCTTCTCCGCGATGGGAGCCACGATGACCTCATAGAGTCTCTGCAGCGGTTCGGGCCCCACCCGGCTGCGGGCCTGTGAGATGCCCGACTTGCCGGCCACCCTCACGGCGGCGGACGGATCCAGCAACCACTGCACTCCCTCCAGCAGGCAGCGCAGTACCTCGCGATAGGAGGAACGCATGTACAGCGCCAGGGCGATGACGTAGTAAACCACCACGTGGGCCGGCAGATCGCGCTCACGGACGCTAGCGCGTCCGGTCTGCTTCAAAACCTCCCGCACCTTCTCGGTGGGGAAGAACCTAGCAATGACGCCGAGGCTGATGTAGTCGGTAATGCGGCTCCCGGCAGGCAAGGATGCGACGGTACGGGCCATTCCTGGGGCCTCCCGCCCCAAACAGAATAGCATGGAAATGTTGTTAAGTGAACAGTATTGCGGCTAATCCCACCATGGTCATGACCGACATACTCGTCGAGACACCCCTGGCGCCACCCTCGGCACTCGATCGTCCAGCCCGACATCCTCTACATCTCCCGCGCCAACCGCGACATCGTCCGCGATCATGTGTACGGCGCTCCGGATCTTCTGGTCGAAGTGCTGTCGCCGGCGACGGCGCGGCGCGACCGCGGGGAGAAGCTCCGCCTGTACGCCGAGGGCGGCGTCCTCGAGTACTGGCTGGTGGACCCGGCGACCCGGCAGATCGAGTTCCTGGTCAACGAGGATGGCCGATTCGTGGTCGTGCTGCCTTCGGACGACGCGTACACATCGCCTGCCATTCCCGGTCTGCACCTCGACCTGGCCGCGCTGTGGTCGGACGCGGATTCGCGGTTGGCGTCGGGGAGAGCTTCCGGCGCAATA
>CAZLOC010000666.1:0-2057 GCA_964560935.1 uncultured Anaerolineaceae bacterium
TTTGAGAGTAGACGATTAGAAGAGGCATAAATATGTCAAATCATCCAACAAACACACCAAAGAGGTAAGGACAATGGGTAAGAGAAATTATCTTATCGAGGGAGTCTCTGGCACGGGCAAAACCTCGGTGGCTGAAGAATTGCAGCGGCGCGGTTATCACGTCCTCCACGGTGACCGAGAGTTGAAATATCGGGGTGATCCAAAGACTGGGGAACCGATAAATGAACCTGTTCATGAGAGCGAGAGGGACAGGGCTGTATGGCAACAGGAACATCACCTTTGGGATATAGACAAAGTTAAATCCGTGATCGCTGATCACAGCAAAGCAATCTCTTTCTTCTGCGGTGGTTCGAGGAATTTTTCAAAATTCATAGATTTATTGGACGGCGTTTTTGTTCTTGAGGTCGACGACCTTGACACATTGTATCGGCGGATTGATGAGCGCGTGGCGCGAGACCCAACTGACTGGGGCGGAAAACCAGAGGAAAAGGAACTCGTTGCGCGATTGCATCGAACGAAAGAAGACATACCCAGCGGCGGCATCGTCATAGATGCAACACAGCCGCTTGTCAGCGTCGTGGACGAAATCCTTCGCCATGTTCGAGCGTAGGCAGTTTTATGCAACTTAAAAATGCCTAACAATACGTGCATCGGACGACTGGCACTGGGCGAGTTTTTGGAGGTTTTTCTGAGCTTGGGCAGTTTTCCGTTTCCAAGCCTTTTCCTCCCCAGCCGTACCCCGAAGGGGCATAACGCAAGCGTAAGCCCGACTGATGCATAGTCAGTACTCCTTTTAGCTGAACGGGATCGCTCTATATTTATTGTTAATGATGGAGGCTTCACAATGAAAGATCAAAATCAAAGAAGAAATGTCCCTACTTCCAATCGTCGGGGCAAAGGCTGTTTAACGTGGTTGGTCGCAAGCTTGGCTGCATTGGTGGTTCTTGCGCTAGTAGGGTACATATATGAGCCTATAGCGGAAACGGCTGATGCAAAGGCGTATCCACCGCCGGGTCAAATGGTGGACGTGGGCGGATACAGCCTGCATATCAACTGCACCGGCGAGGGTAGCCCCACCGTAGTGATCGAAGCCGGCTGGGGTGATTCGTCTGCGGGCTGGGCTTGGGTGCAGCCCGAAGTTGCCAAGACCACGCGGGTCTGCACTTACGACCGAGCCGGGATGGGGTGGAGTGAGTCCAGTCCTGAGCCGCGGACGGCCCGGGAATATGCTAAAGAGCTGCATACCTTGCTAGAAAAGGCTAATGAACCCGGTCCGTATGTGCTGGTGGGGCATTCGATGGGCGGGTATACCATCCTGGTTTATGCTCATGACTATCCAGACGAAGTTTCCGGATTGGTGCTGGTTGACTCGCAAGCGCTGCCGCCTGCCAATACCAATCCCAAGCCAACTCCGAAACCCGGTGGAACATCCCTGGTGTCTTGGATTGCACGCATCGGTGTAATGCGCCTGCTGGCAGGTCCCCTCGGCGCGATCCAAGATCTGCCGCCGGAGGCGAAGGAAGCCTATACAGCTTATTCGGTGACCCCTCGTTCTGCGCAAACCCAGTTGGATGAATTCATAGGCATGTCCGAAGGAGGGGCGCAGGCAAGGGCTGTGACCACGTTGGGCGCATTGCCCTTAATCGTTCTATCGGCCCGCCTGGATGATACGGCTGATCACACCGCCTCGCAGACAGGCTTCCTCAAGTTATCGACTAACAGCCAGCAGCTCTTTGCCGAACAAAGCGGTCACCGTATCATGATTGAACAGCCTGAGGCTGCGGTTGCAGCCCTCGTGAAGATGGTAGAGTTGGTTCGACAGGCGGCACAAAAGTAGATTTAGGGGAGACGATGAATCAGCATGAAAAGAGAGATTGCGTTGCGTGTAAGAATTTTGTCGAGATGGAAGTAGTGCTTTATTTGTGAATGAGCCTCGCACAACGGAAACCCGCCTAACACAGCGTGCACTCGACTGGCGGGTATGCGCCGCGTTTCATGCAGTTTTCTTTGGCTCAAGCCAGTTCCGTTAAAATGGCGTTATCTTGTCCCACCCGCCA
>CAZLOC010000667.1:0-2056 GCA_964560935.1 uncultured Anaerolineaceae bacterium
GGGCCAACCTGCTGTTCGAGCAGGCCCTGCTCGCCGAAGGCGGCCAGCTCGACGACCCGGCGAGTTTCGTGCGGCGGTTGAATGGGTTGCTGGCGATGTTGCCGAGTTGATAAAAACAGCCGCTCGTGTCAAAACAAGAGCGGCAACGTTGTCCCGGGCGCGACCGAGCAATCAGTCGCGCTTTTTTATTGCCTGCGGTCAGGTCACGGGGTTAGCGTGTTGCGCGGCCATCCCAATGCTGCAATCCTAGGCATCAAACCAAGCGCATATGAGAAATTGAAAATGCCATGAAAATCCATGTAACAAAGTCATACCTCGATATGGCCAGATGCGTCATCGACACAGCCGTTCATGGTGATGAAGAAAAGACACTAGGTGAGGATGCGCTGTTCAGTCTAATGAGCTGCACATACGTGTTCAGCTTCATGGCCCTCACTTCCTTCTGTTCATCTCACTTGCATCACTTATGGGTCGCTGAGAACAGCAAGCTCAGGGGAAAATACAGTCGCTGCACAAATTTTGAGGAACTAATGGCAGGGCCATTGAAAGAGCTAAAACTCTCGTTAAGAGAGTTGTGCTCGCAATTAGAGGTACAAATGCTACATGTGGCACGTCCGCAAGCATGGCGAGAGCTCAATGAATTGTTGAAGGGTTACCGAGATTGCTTCATCCATCCAAACCCCGAGAGTTTTCATAACCATGTGGAAGCAACGGGCAACTTAAAATGGGGATTCCCATCCAACGTCGCGGCTGAAATCATCGCTTACTTTTTCGAAGCAACTCAGAAACAAATTCCGCCGTGGGTTAAGCATACTGGCCTTCGTAGCAAAGGCTTTGAAGTGATCAATATTTGATTAGGCCTTTAGCGGCTAACAAATCGGGCCCGTTATTTCCCACTCCTTAAGGATAGCAACCATGCCAGAGAGCCCACATCCAGCAATATTGAATCGTGAAGAGCCACGCGCTGTTGTGGAAGAGCACTTTTCTCAACAGACTGCGTTGCTACGTGACTTAGCCAACTATGGTTCGAATCTCGTCATTCGGGCGTATGAATCAAGCCCCAAAAAAATGGCCGAGGTGGTTGTTTGCGGCGTGCTTCTAAAACAAGTCGTCGCAATGGTCGACGCAACTGAGGTACTACTGTCAGCAGGCTGTGGCCACGCATCATTTCTGCCTGCGCGCACAGCGTTTGAGGCGTCCATCTATATCGACTGGATTCTCAATGCAGACAGCGAACGCAGAGCCACTAGATATATCGTCGCAAACTACCGAGACGAACGGGTTTGGGCGGAACGCGCAATACCAGGAACAATAGAAGAGACCACGTTCACCAAGATTGCCCAGGCACTCGGCGTTGACATTCATGCCGACCGGCCAACTCTCGCTACTGACGCAGCTGCCCATTTGGCTGAAGTCAACCGGATTCTGGCTCAACCTAATCTTGCCTCAATTGATCATGAGTTCACTGCGGCTCGGCGGGGTCAAAGACCTGACGTTAAGTGGTACGAGCTCGATGGTCTGAGATCTATTCGTCAAATAGCTAGGCATTTAGGTCGACTTCCCGAGTATGAATTCTTTTACTCCAAAGGTTCACTCGTGGCCCATACCGGCACGTATAAGGATCATGTGCGCTTTTCCAATGGTGAAGTAAGGCTTAAGCCTATCCGGCACCTTGCCGACGTAAACATGCTTCTAAACTTCATCGTGGCCATTTGCCTTGGCACCTATAAGAGGGTTCTTGAACGATACCGGCCGGGTGAAACCAATGCTTTCACTAGGAAATATCTAGAAGACTGGCGCGATCCATATACGAATGTGACCGCAGTCAATTACAACTTTTAAGAACACAGATAATAGCTACCAGATCACGGTTTTCACGCCTCGCTCTCGCTCCCTCTCTTTAGCCCGCATTAGGCTGTCACGCATGCAAACACTTTTCTCCCTGATCGAATCCCCTTTCCACCCCGATTTCAGTGCCTTGTATCAGAAGCTTGGCATTGCGGCAGAGCGTTTCGACTCTGCCCGCAATCTTCACCGGGCGTTGCAGAAGCAGCCG
>CAZLOC010000668.1:0-2050 GCA_964560935.1 uncultured Anaerolineaceae bacterium
CAGTCCCCATTGTTCTGTGGTGCTGGCTTGGATAAACGCCCCGGCAAGGCCATAGTAAACGGGGAGTTCATCGTATTGCTTGAAGCCGGGGAATATCACCTTATCAGTTAAGCCCAGACGGGCAACCTGATCCAACAGCGAAATCTTCAATGGGCCATCACCAAGCAGAACCAAATCCCATGCATTCGCACCTGCTTGTGCCAAATAGGCCGCATAGGCATCCAGTAACCGTGGGAGATTCTTCTTTTCGATGAACCTGTTCGAGGCGAGGAAATAGTGATCAGGCAGTCCGCGTTGCGACCTGAGCGCAGTGGCATCAGACCGTGCCTTATCGGACTGGGTCTCAAAATAGGCATTGTCCACCACGTCATACCCTGTAAACACGCGCTCGCGGATATGACCAAGAGCCACTACATAATCGATATGCGCTGCCCCCCCGACAACCACAGTTGAAAACAACCGAACGACCCGAGACTTGATCCATTCTTTCCACCAGGCGCGTGGCTCGTCATGAGCGGTGCTATCGGACATCAAAATAGCCGGCGTCTTCGTATCGCCACACCATGCCAGTGTGGCGAGTGCTGCTGCTGAAGACCATCCCGGAATCGCCACAACCTGGGGCTTGTTCCTGTGGAGCGTTTCCCTTGTCCTACTCACAATGGCATCGACAGGCTTGGTTTCGATATCGGCATCCGTGAAGAGCGGTTCAACCGGGTAGCTGGTTTCTGCGCTTACGGTGTCCCATGCATAAGTATTGTCAACAGTAGAAAACTCAATGGCTGTAAGCGTGCACTGATCCGCCAAAGCGCGCAGGCGCGCATGGTGATAAGGCCCGAGGCGATGGAACAATATGGTTAAACGGATCACAAAGCTTCTCAACGGCTCAAGCAAGACGCCGAGTGCGCCGTGCATGACGAAGTTTCTTGTCCCGGCGACGCGTCAAATAAACAAGAACAAGCAGCGGTGCTAGCATCAAGGGCAGATTAAATATCCAAAACAAGGGAGTAGATGCTGCCTCCCCAAATCCAATTGGCACGATCACCAGCATATACAGGACGAGATCCCCCTCCCGCTTTTCCGGCCTGTTGTAAATCGTGCGGATGGCACGAAACAATCCGCCAGTAAACAAACCTGCCAACACAAGCGCTACGGCTCCACCTACGGCATACCAGTGGCCGATATAGCCAAATGCAGGGCCCATGAGGATCGGAGTGGTCGCGTAAGGGACCCAGGTCCGGGAGAGATCTTCGATCTGGAATATCGGAGTAAATGCTTCGTAGTGCGGATAGCGCTTTTCTGGCCACATGCTGCGCGGCACAATTCGGGTCAGAAACTCCAGCTCTGAATACCCGTAATTAAACGCAACTTGATTCGGGACCAATTTGACTGCTGCCATGGTGCAGCTGAATTCAATACCTTTACTAACAATTTCTTCATTTTTTACCCGCGTGCCCGGGAGAATCCCCGGCAATGATCTTGCGCCAGCTTCATCCCAATTTATGTTTTCAAAGTTGAATGAAAAATTAGTGAACTGATAGCGGTAATGCGCGAGGAAATTACTCGTAGCGAACAGCGCCACGAATACGGTTGCCAGAAGAAGTGCTGGTGGGTTCTTTCTGCGCGGCAGGTAATAGGCCATCAACGCCATCATGACCATGGCAATTGTTCGGCTGCGCGTCCCTAAATAAAAAAACCACAACAACATCAAAGCCAAGACAAGCCACGCCAAAGACCGCTTGAGTGGAGTAGCCCGGTGCATTTCTACATGCAGCACCAGAAGTCCGACCCCAGCCGGCAGAAGCGATGTCAGAATGCCCCAGTAGCCGGAAACCGTGTCCCAGTCAGTTCCCCCGCGCGCAACAGAAGCCCATGCTTCAATCCCGCCGGCACTGGCGAATTCAATCGAATAACCATATAAGCCAAGGAATATCAGGCCCAAGGAGGCCCCAAACAAACCACGGCCTGACAAATGTTGCGGTAAAGCCGGAATCATTTTCCCCCATCGGACCCCCCATTTGCCTTCATAGCCGACCAGAAGAAAAGACAGGCC
>CAZLOC010000669.1:0-2046 GCA_964560935.1 uncultured Anaerolineaceae bacterium
TGTCCGCGACTCTCACAGTCAGTTGATTGCCTATCTGGAAAGCGTCCCGGCGGAGGCCTTCGAGCGGGATTTCGGCGTGCGCTCCGGGAGAGGCACCAGGGTCACGATCGCGCGCTTGCTGCAGGCGGAGTGGCAGGATGAGCAGGAGCACTTAAGACAGATTCAGGATTTCATGGGAAAATTATTGGATATGAAAAGGCCCGTTGGTTGAGTAGGACGCTGCGTATGGTTTCGATACGCAAAGAACGCTACTCAACCATCGCAGCGTCCGTATCGAAACCAACGGAGTAACGAAGAAATGAAAGGATTACCGGTATGAACAACCGCCAACTGGCCGAAACCTTCACCCTGATCGCCGACCTGCTCGAGATCAAGGGCGAAATTATCTATAAGACCCTGGCTTACCGCAAGGCGGCCGAGAGCCTGACCTCCCTGGGCCGCGACGCCAAAGAGTACTGGAAAGAGGGCAAGCTGGAGGACATCCCCGGCGTGGGCAAAGCCATCGCCGAGAAGATCGACGAACTGCTGCGCACCGGGGAGTTGGAATTCCTGCAGAAGCTCGAAGCCGAAGTCCCGCCCGGGCTGGCCGGCTGGTTGCAGGTTCCCGGGCTGGGGCCCAAGAAAGTCGCCCTGATCTGGAAGGAACTGGGCATCACCAAACTGTCCGAACTGGAAAAAGCCGCCCGCTCAGGTAAATTGCGCGGACTGCCCGGCATGGGCGAAAAGTCCGAGACGCAGATCATCAGTGGGATCGAGTCCTTGTCACGACGTTCGGGCCGCATCCCGTTGGGGCGCGCCTGGCCGCTGGCGCAGGAGATCATGGGAGTCCTCAAGGGCGTAGAGGGCGTTGTCGCCGCGGAACCAGCCGGGAGCCTGAGAAGGATGCGTCCCACCGTCGGCGACCTGGACATCCTGGCCGCTGCCAAGGAATCCGGCCCGGTGATGGAAGCCTTCACCTCCCTGCCCGGCGTGATGCGCGTGCTCGGCAAGGGCGAGACCAAGTCCAGCATCGAGTTCGCCGACGGCGTGCGCGCCCAGTTGTGGGTGCTCCCGCCTGAAAAGTTCGGCACGGCATTGGTGTACGCCACTGGCTCCAAAGATCACAACGTGCGCCTGCGTGAGCTTGCGCTCGACAAAGGCCTGTCACTCTCCGAGCATGCCCTGTCCAAAACGGACCCTTCGACAGGCTCAGGGCAAGTGGCAAAAGAAGAAATCTTGTGCGCGACCGAAGAGGAAGTCTATACCGCGCTCGGCCTGCCCTGGATCCCACCCGAACTGCGCGAAGACCGCGGCGAGGTGCAGGCCGCCAAAGCCGGGAAACTGCCAAAATTGATCGATGTCAAGGACATCCGCGCTGACCTGCAGGTGCACTCCAACTGGAGCGACGGGAAGCTGTCCATGCTGGAGATGGCGCGAGCCGCCTCCAAACGCGGCATCCGGGTCATCGCCTTCACCGATCATTCCGTCAGCCTGGGCGTGACCGGCGGCCTGAGCATGGAACGCCACGCTGAACAGAAAAAAGAGATCGAGCAAGCCCAGAAGGAACTGGGTGACACGATCCGCATCCTGCACGCCTCGGAAGTGGAGATCAAGGCCGACGGCGCGCTGGATTACCCCGATGAGTTCCTGGCCTCGCTCGACCTGGTGCTGGCCTCGCTGCACACCTCCCTGCGCCAGCCGCGCGAGAAGGTCACCCAGCGCGTAATCAACGCCATCCGCAACCCGCACGTGGACATCATCGGCCATCCCACCGGACGCCTGATCCCCGAGCGCGAAGGCGCAGACCTGGACATGGAGGCCGTGCTGCAGGCCGCGGCCGAGAGCGGCGTGGCGCTGGAGATCAATGCGCATCCCGCCCGCCTCGACCTGGAGGATGTGTATGCCCGCCGCGCGAAGGAGCTGGGCATCCCGATCAGCATCAACACGGATGCGCACTCCGAAGCCGACCTGGACATGCTGCACTTCGGCGTCGCCACCGCCCGCCGCGCCTGGCTGGCCGCCGAAGACGTGATCAACACCTGGCCGACCGAGAAATTGCTGGACTGG
>CAZLOC010000670.1:0-2040 GCA_964560935.1 uncultured Anaerolineaceae bacterium
TCCGCCTGACCGTCGGCTACCCCGAAAGACGAGTACCATCTCTCCGGGTTGAAATCCATACTCATGATAAGCATCTGGGGGGATTCGGATCTCCCTGTTCTGACTAACTAATGACCAACCGAATACCCACTTACTTCCTTTTACCAGTTGTGGCATTTCCTTCGATCCCTTCTGTCCTTTGCATCACTGCGGCAAGCACAATGCAATGTGTTCCATTAATTCGCCCATGCAAAGTGCCATTTTCCTCCATCAGGTACAGTTTTTCCAACTCGATTGGTGTGTAATGAGCAAGCATCTTAAACCCGCGCGCCGCCAAGAAAGGCTCCACTTCACCTTCCTCCAAGCCGAATGTCCAGCCTTCCCCAGTTTTGGCGACAGTCTCGAAGATGCCTTGCTCACCATAGTAGCGGTTCTCCTTGCGTAAGACGGAGGCGTAGATATAATCGAACACAATTTGGCTGCCACACGCAGCATGTTTCTTTATGAAAGCTAGCGTACCATCCACCGCCTGAGCTGAGAGATACATGCTGACACCCTCCCACAGGAATAAGGTCCTTTGTACATCCTGATAACCTGCTCTGGTCAATACATCAGAAATATCTTCCCGATCAAAGTCAATCGAGGCAAACACCAGTTCAGGAGGAATATTGAGCCTTTTCTTGCGAAAGATTTCGAGCTTTGGCTCCTGCGTGGTGGGTACATCCAGTTCGATGATTTTCGTTCCGCGATTATGCTCCGCGAAACGCAAGGCACGTGTGTCGAAGCCGGCTCCCAGCAAGACGATCTGCGCGAAACGAGCTTCCAGAGCCTTCAAAAAAACTGCATCCACCACCTTCGTTCGGGCGCAGACATACTCATATATTCCGGGGGGAAACATCTTACTCATCAGGAACTTCCGCAGAGGGACATATTCGAGCATGAACCTGGGAATTGGGGGTAGAATAATCTCTGCCAGGGTATCTGGCCCTTGAAAACGCGGGCATTTTTCGCGTGTAGCGCAGGCGCGCGAAAAACAGTTGTAGGCTGCCGTGCGGGAGGCTTTGGTTTCGATCCGGCGTTTTGCCATTACAATCACCTTCGTGTTTCTCAGCAATTGGCTCGTTTATGCCCGAATTTAATCCTAATTAGTGCTCAAACGACGATAGTATGAATGGCTGGTATACAAGGCAGCAGCCGGGTTGTGACCCGTGACGCGGTCCTTGGCCACCAGCACCGTCACCGGCGCCTCGGAATGACGGAAGAAGAGACTGTCGTGCCCCACACATAATCCCACGACGATGTTCAGTCCGGTACCGACTTCGTTCAGCAGGCTGGCCTGCCCGATAGGATTGCACAATGCCTCAAACTGGCCAGGGTGGATTTTCTCCTCATCCTTCAACCCGATCTCTTCTTTAGGAATCGAACCGACCTTACAGCAGACACTGCTGACCTGGAAGCCGTTTGTTTCCAGAATCTCTTGCAACAAGCCGGCTTCATGAAGCAAGCCGACGCAGGTAGCAATACCCAAGTGCGCTACGCCAATCCGTCGCGCAAATTCCATTACTTCTTGCACGCGCGGCCAATGGCAGTAGCCCGCTGCCTCCACTTGGGCTGCCGATCGAGCCATGTGCTGCATCTTAACATCCGATTGGTATATTTGGCGAACATCAGCCAGGGTATTGGACTCGTCCTTTATTGGACAGAAAACTGGCAGGGGTTTGGTGCCAGGTTCTTCGCGGCAGGCCTGCACCCGGCAGATTGCACACTTGAGTTCCATGTTTACTCCTATCGGTAATTCCATATCATGATCAGCTGTCCTGGATTATCTGGGTCATTGTCTCAAAGACAGCGACATCTATCTGTAATCATCAACCAGACATCGTTCTGTGAACATCCTCATCAATCACAAACATCTCGACTTCGTAATGTTTCAAGCTTTCTTCATAAATCGGTCTGCAGCGTGTAAATCCTAAGGCGAGCCGCCTACCCGGCTCACAGACCTCCAGCCAAACACCTGTATGGCGCTTTCGGTCAATTGAGGCAAGTGAGTGCATTTTCGTT
>CAZLOC010000671.1:0-2039 GCA_964560935.1 uncultured Anaerolineaceae bacterium
GTGAGGATCAAAAAAGCAAAGAGCGATTGTGCGGGGCGCGAAGCGATGGAGATTCGCTTGCCATCTGCGCGAACCTCAAATTGCCCGAGAAGCTGGATCTGAAGCATTGCCTTCCTCCTGATTTATACGTGAAATGTAGGGCGAGCTTGCGAGACAATCTAATTGCAGATGCAAGTGATGAAGTATAGCACTGCCCATGCCAATACTTTACTTTTGTGGCGTCGCTTCTCCGTCTCAAGGATGAACTCTCATGTTTCCGAGACGATCAATAGGCGGGCGAGTGCAATAATTCGGACAGAAATCGGGACAATTATCGTCCCCGAACCAATTTAGAAAAGGAGATCAAAATGTTTACCAATCGTCTGTTCAATTCATTTATCGTTGCTGCGTTCGTTGTAGTCATCTCGCTCACAGCCTGCACTCCGATCCCTTCTGGCCAATCGCAAGTGGCAGCTTTAGAGGCAGTTGTAAAGAGCTATATCGAAGCAGCCAACACAGGTTACTTTGACAAGAGCTTTGCCTTTTACGCAGGAAATGCCGTCGTCAAACTTAATGACGGACGCACTTTTACCGGCAAGGAGGAGATAGGCGAGTGGCTGCGAGGTGATGTGAAAAGCACGCAAAGCGCCCCGAAAGATTTCAGTGTCTCCGGCGATGTTGTGACAGTAAATGGAATGGTGACACTCGCACGCTTCGAGCCGCTGGGTATCAACCCGATTGCCTATGATCTCACCGTGGTTGTGCGGAATGGAAGGATCGCGCTGTTCATGCCCAGGTTGCTATTCACGCCCGAGCAACAGGCGAAGATCGCAGCTGCGGCACAGTAGTCAGGGCAACTATTTCTTCACGCCTTGAATAGGGACTCTTATTTCAAACCCGGATTATTAAGAAAAGGAAACCCATGAAAAAGCTATTTGCATCGACCATCGTTGCACTACTGCTTCTAACCGTTCTGGCGAGCACTACATTCGCCGCACCTGCCGCGGGGGAAAGGCAGTTGCTCCTGAAAGGATCCGTGGAGACAGCTGAAACTGGAAATGTTGTTCCTCCAACCTTATTTGTCAATGCGACGGGCGCGGGGAATGCCACGCAACTGGGACTGTTCACGATCAGCAGCCGCGCAGAAGTCACCCTTCCAGTCCTTTCGAGTACTACCTCTGCTACGCTGATAGCGGCAGACGGATCCACTCTCCTCGGTAAAGGAAACGGGCAGGGGACTGTCACAGCACCACCCTTCATCGTTTCGATCATGGAAAACTACACCATCATCGGCGGCACGGGCCGTTTTGAAGGTGCCAGCGGAAGCTTTACAGTAAAGCGCGTGCTGAACCGAGCAACAGGCATTTCCTCCGGAACCATCAACGGGATCATCGTTCTGCCATAGTGAATCCGACATCAGCCTGCACCGGGAGCCTGCCCCCTGCCCGGCGCAGGCTGTCAGGGCGCTGCCGTTGTCGGTCCTCCTGCCAAACCAGCAGCGCCCACCGTTGCCTGACTTATGAGCAAGGATGCTTTTCTACATGGTCCGCCACTGATCTAAAATACAAGTCAAATAAGGAGTTTCCCATGGGATCAAATATCGGTTCTTTACAATCTGGCATCAAAGGAGAGTTGGCGGCTAGCCCCCGCCTATCGGGCATGTCGCAGAAAATCGCGATTGTTCTTTGGGGCCTGGTTACCATCACCAGCCTGCTCTCACTTTCGTTCAGTATCTACAGGTTGAACGTATGGGATCGTATACCAGCTACCGAGACAACCCGCTATTTTCCAGATATGGCCCCTGAGAACATTCAATTTCATGCGGATTGGCAAAATACAGTTCTTCAGACAGGCTTATCATTATCAGGATACGCTCTAATCTTTACACTGGCACGCATCATTGGCAGCTTGTCACTATTTGTGGTTGGGTTCCTGCTCATCCGCCGCTACAGCGATCATTTGATCGCCGTGCTCATGGCGACGGTGCTATCCGTGTTTGCCGCGGCGGGCATTTGGGGAAATCCTCTTTTTGGTTGGGCAGTGGACTTTGCTCCGTGGTT
>CAZLOC010000672.1:0-2037 GCA_964560935.1 uncultured Anaerolineaceae bacterium
TGCCGTGATCAGTCTGGCCATGGAATTGTCCTCAAGATGGAAGGAAATCAAGAGCCTGCATTTGTCCCTGGGGGTCAAGGATGCGCTGATCGCCAAGCAGATTCAACACCGCAAGGCGCTCGAGGTGGTTATGGCCGAGCAGGATCGTGTCAATCACGATCTACGGAGGCAAATTCAGGAAATACTCTTGTCGACCAGTTGGAAAGTTTCCCAACCTTTGCGCTGGGCTGGGCGTCTTGTCAGGCAGGCTCGGACGCTGGCGCGTGCCTGGCAGTCCGGCGGTATCGCCGGGGTCAGGCAGTCCTTGCCGAGCGCGGTTGGGGCAACTGCAGTCGCTCAAGAAGTCACTTACGAAGTCCCGTCGACCGGGGCAGACTGGCGACAGGAGGCGTTACGCGGATATCGCGCCTCATTTACGGATTACACGCGGAACGCCATTCGCGCTCGGATCCATGCTATGTCCTCGCCACCTCGCATCTCGGTATTGGTCCCTGTCCACAATACCCCTGCGGAAATGCTGCGGGCGATGCTCGATTCGGTATTGGCGCAGATCTACCCAAACTGGCAGCTCTGCATTGCCGATGATGCCTCCAGCGCCCCCCATGTGCATGCAATCTTAAAAGAATACGCTGCCCGCGAGCCGCGCATACGGCTTGAATTCCTGGCACGGAACGGCGGCGTCTCGAAGGCAACCAACCATGCGTTGGCAATGGCGGACGCCGACTTTGTGGTTTTGCTTGATCACGATGATCTGCTGGAGGAACAGGCACTATTCCGTGTTGCCGAGACCATCTTGGAAGACGACCCGGATATGCTCTACTCGGATGAATTCGTCGTCGCTGAGGATGGGAGCAAGGTGGAACATTTTGTGTTTCGGCCATCTTTCTCTCCAGAGTATCTGCGCTCGCATCCTTTCATCGTGCATTTGCTGGGGTTTCGCTCTGCCTTTATTCGTAAACTGGGCGGCTTGGACGTAAGTCTGCGTATTTCACAGGATTACGATCTGATCTTGCGTGCCAGCGAGCAAGCCAAGAAGATCGTTCACATACCGGAAGCGCTCTATCGTTGGCGCATCCATCCGAACTCCTCGGGACATCAGTCGATGTCGAAAGTCATGGCAACCTCGCGCGCCATCCTGCAACGACACATCAAGCGCTGTGGGGAAGAAGGCGTTGTCACTGATGGCCCCAGTTTCAACTTCTTCGATGTGCGTTACCCATTGGCGCCAGGCCAGAATGTGGCGATCATCATCCCGACGAAAAATTGCGCTGATCTGGTTCGGGCTTGCATTGAAAGCATCCAACGAACAGTACGAGGCGTTGCATACGAGATTGTGCTTGTCGACCATGATTCCGAAGATCCCGAGGCATTGGCGTACTTCAGCGGCCTACCGCCGCGCATCCGGGTCTTGCGCTACAGCGGGCCATTCAATTTCGCGGCGATCAACAACTGGGCGGTGGCGCAACTGGACGGCAGCCATACCCACTACCTTTTCTGCAACAACGATATCGAGGCCACTGAGCCGGGTTGGCTGGAACGCATGCTGGAGTTGGGACAGAAGCCGGATGTCGGCATCGTCGGCGCGAAGCTGTATTACCCGGATCGCAAGACAATTCAGCATGCCGGGGTGGTGGTGGCTTGCTGCGGCGTGGCGGAAAATCTGGGGCGATTTCGGATAGCGTCCGAGAATCCGCTTGATTTGGGCTATATCGGTTCGCTCATTTGCGACCGCGAGGTGTCGGCAGTGACGGCTGCCTGCATGTTGATTCGTGGGACGGTGTTCAAGGAGATCGGCGGCTTCGACGAAGCCATCGCAGTTGGCTATGGGGATGTGGACCTGTGCCTGAGGGCAGGCCAACGAGGGTACCGGACCCTGTTCTGCGCGCACGCCGTGTTGCTGCACCACGAATCGTATACTCGCGGGCGCAGCCAGGAGGACCCGCATCCCGAAGACAGCGAGCGCTTCCTCGCGAAGTGGCGAGCACTGTTCGCGGCAGGCGACCCCTATTTCAACCCCAACCTGTCACAGCATAGTCC
>CAZLOC010000673.1:0-2037 GCA_964560935.1 uncultured Anaerolineaceae bacterium
CCCCGAAGCGCCGGCGTGGGGGCACGAAGAGGGCCCCGCAGCCCAGCTCCTTACCCCGCTTGTGCTTGTCACATGCCCTTGCCGGCTGAGATCATGCCGCGTTTCAGGCTGGCATTACGTGCGGCTGCCGGATCGCATCATCGATCAGGTCATCCAGTGACTTCGGCAGGTTCCGACGCCAGATGAAGGGAGGGATGGAGAAGAAACGGTTTTGCAGGTTGATCCACTGCCGGCGATCCATCCTGATCTCAACTTCCTTGGTGTCGTCAGCATCCTGCCAGGTGATTAGCAGCGCAAGAAAGGACGGGCGCAGCTCGCCTATTTCTGGCTCAATCAGTGAAGGGTCGATGCAACAGGTAGACATACCCTGGTGCACGTGAAACCTCATGTTGGATGTCAGGTTGCCACCCAACCGCAGCGCGGCCCTTTCAGCTGCCTGCAATAACCCATTCTCCTCCGCCAAGGTCAACAATTGAGCGCCGAACTCCGCCTTGAGCCGCTGGTTCTGCTGCCTGCGATTTTCGTATTTCTGCTGTTCGGCTTGCGCCAGGCGCCTTTTTTCCAACACCTTCTTCGCGCGCTTGCTTCCCTGGATCAATCGGTCGAGTTGTTCTTCTTTCATATGCCGGCCTCGCAGGATACGGTTGGTAGGGCAAAGTCTAGCATTCATCATCCTTAAATTCAAACCCGCCGGGCAAGCCTGGCCCGGCGGGTTTGAGTCGATAACCGTGGGATTCGTTACGCCAGTGCCGGTTTGGCCGGCTGAGGCTTGCTCGTGCTGCGGCGTGCGAACGTGGCGATCGTTTCCGCAGCCATCCAGATGGCCAAAGCCAGATAGATGATGCACATGGCCGGGATGATAAGGTTGGTGCCCACCGGCATGGTGAAGACGCCTTCCTTGACGGTGTAGGAAAGCAGCATGCGGGACAGGGCCCAGGTGCTCATAGAGAACATCCATACCGCAGGAATCACGGTGACCAGCCAGGCCCTCTTGAATGCGGCGGTGTTGAACAACCAGACCGTGACGCCAACCAGGGCTAGCGCGGCCAGCAACTGGTTGGAGGCGCCGAAAGTCGTCCAGAACAGCTTCCAGGCCGGAATGGGAGCGCCGGTGGGATCAAGCAGCGTGATGGTAATCAGGATGAGCGGAATACCACCGATGAGGGCCGTGGAGAAAATGCGGCCGAAAGCGCCCTTCCATCCGGTCAGTTCCTGGATGATGTAGCGGCCCAGGCGGGTGCAAATGTCAAGCGTATCATAGACGAAGGTGGTGAAGGCCATCAGGCCGAAGGAGATCCCGAAGACAGGACTGATGCCGAGCAACTTCATGAATGATCCCAGGCCGGAAGCATAAATGAAGTTGGGTGATTGCTTCACCAGCGGATCGTCCTTCACCAGAATCATGACCGTCGTCAACGCGATGATGGCGACCATCGCTTCAGCCAGCATCATGCCGTAGCCAATAGGTTTGGCATCAGTTTCCCTGGCCAACTGTTTCGAGGTTGTACCGGAGCCAACAAGGCTGTGGAAGCCAGAACAAGCGCCACAAGCCACGGTGATGAACAGCATCGGGAACATCGGAGTCCAGAAATCATTGCCGCCGAGAGACTTGGCGAAGGCGGGGTACTGAATCTTGAAACCACCGAAGATGACGCCGATGAACGCGACAACAAGTGACGCGTACAGGAAATAACCACCCAGGTGACCGCGGGGTTGCAACAGCGCCCAGACAGGCACGATGGCGGCAATGAAGCAGTAGATGAGGATGACCACATTCCAGACCTTCTGCGCCGCGGCGGGCGTAGCCAGGCCCAGGATGCTCTGCAGGTCAAAGGGGATATACTGGCCCACCCAGATCGCCACACCGACCAGGGGCAGGAAGATGATGGTCGCCCACTTCAGGCTAAGCTTCGTGTACTTGAGTAGGATGCCCATGATGACCGGCAGGATCAGGTACAGGATGGAAGATTTAGCAATTGCACCGCCGCCCACCGAGAGACCACCCTCGCCCGTCCACTTGCGCTTCACCGGCATCGT
>CAZLOC010000674.1:0-2032 GCA_964560935.1 uncultured Anaerolineaceae bacterium
CTTGTGCTTTCCACCGCACATCAGGTGGTTTTTATCAGTCCTGCTGTTAAACAGGCGTTCGAATGTTTTTGCCGGTTTCGTGCACCGCCTGTCTATTGGCCGAATGGCGTGGATGCGGCAGTGTATGCGCCCGATGGAGCGGTTGCCGACCACCCGGCCATCGCGGATGTACGCCGCGCGGGCGGGCGGATATTCCTTTTTGTCGGACGTTTCGTCGAGAAAAAGGGCTTAAGCGTCCTGCGTGAACTGGTTGCGGCATTCCCAGACGACCTCTGGGTTTTTGCGGGACCGGGGCCGCTCGATCCGGGGCGCTGGGACTGCTCCAATGTGCTTGTGGTTCGGGGTGAAAGCGGCCCTGGCTTGGCGCGTTATTACCGGTCCGCGGATCTGCTGGTGTTGCCCAGCACAGGCGAAGGCTTCCCGCTTGTCGTTCAGGAAGCCATGGCCTGCGGGACGCCGGCGATGGTGGGCGAGGAAACCGCTGAGGGTTGCCCCGATGCGCGCCACCTAATGCTCGTCGAGCATGTTGGCGCGGAGGATTCGGTCGCTTGCTGGGTGCGGCATTTGTCTGACATCCGCGAGAATCCTCGCCAACTCCTGGCTTTGCGCGCTGAGGTTGCAAATTTTGCGCATGAACACTGGTCATGGGAAAGCACCGCTGCCAGATATGCCGATCTTCTCGAATCTATCGCGCTGAGTAGCAAGACTCCATGAATCTTTCTCGCCTCTCGATTTACGGGATTGCGTGTTCACTGCTCGCGCTGGTTTTTATATTGAACATTGCCTCACCGGATTGCCAAATCTTCTGGCACCTATTGGCCAAACACGACAAGTCGGCGGCATGGTTGATGCTGGGGATGCTTGCAATCGGCCATTGGTTCGGTTCACGGCGTTCTGGGGGTGACACCTGGCTTGAATCGCTGGTGTTGACACTGGGTCGCTTACGCTATGTGGTAGCCGCTGTTTTATGGTTGATTCTGTGTGCGGGTTCGTTGTGGGTGTACCAGAATCATCCGTTGTCGATGGATGAATATGCTGTGGTTTTCCAGGCCAAGATTTTCGCGGCGGGTGCCATGCACGGGCATTTCCCCCCTGACTTGCTCGATTACCTAATTCCACCCAGATTCCAGAATCAATTTCTCATGGTAAATCGGAACACTGGCGCGGTGTTTTCAGCCTATTGGCCGGGCTTCTCATTGCTGCTGACCCCGTTTGTCTGGCTTGGCATACCCTGGGCCTGCAATCCGACACTGGTAGCGGCGAGCTTTCTCTTGATTGGTCGGATGGCCCGTGACCTGATTGCTTCGCCCTTCGCGGCAGGCTGGGCACTGCTGTTTGGCTTGGCCTCACCTGCATTCGTGGCGAACGGGATAACGTACTATTCGATGCCGGCTCACTTGCTATTTAATTTGGGCTTCGCGTGGTTGCTGTTGGCGCCTTCGCCGCTACGGATGTTTCTCGCGGGTCTCGTGGGTGGCTTCGCATTGTCGTTGCACAATCCGTTTCCTCATACGGTGTTCGCCCTGCCATGGATTCTGTGGCTGGCCACGCGGCGAGGCCAGCGTTTGCGGAACATGGTTTGTCTCCTGGCGGGATATATGCCAATGGTTCTCCTGCTGGTAGTTGGTTGGTCACTTTGGAAGCAAGATGTTTTGCATGTCGGTGCGCAGGCCAAAGTTTTGGTAGAGGCGGGTAGCAACTTGCATCCCGCAATATTGCAGCGCACGCTTGGCATGTTGCATGGATTTTTGCGTGTTATCAGTTGGCCTGGCGATCCTGAAATTATCCTAGCCCGATTGGCGGGTTTGGTGAAGTTGTGGCTGTGGGCTACACCCCTGCTGTTGCTGCTTGCATGGTGGGGGCTGCGTGGCGAAAAGCAACCGGCTTTGCGGTTGTTGGGTTCCTCGGCGCTGTGGACCTTTTTTGCCTACTTCCTGATTCTTTTTGATCAAGGCCACTGCTGGGGCTATCGCTATTTTCATTCCGCCTGTGGCGTGTTGCCGGTTTTGGCGGCCTTGGGCACGATCAAACT
>CAZLOC010000675.1:0-2026 GCA_964560935.1 uncultured Anaerolineaceae bacterium
CGCCTCATCACCGATCAGGACATGATGGCCGGCACGGAAAAAATAAGGTTCCGGAATGACCACCCGCTGTCCGAGCAGCAAAGTTGCCTTGATATCGGCCCCCATGCCGCGCAAATAAAGTGCGCGATAAAACGCGTTGTCGATGATCAGGCCGCGAAATGGGCTCCGATTCATCATCTTCACCAGCCGGTCTGCCCCTATCCAGGGAAAAGCGCGTTTGCTGGTCAACAAGTAACGGCCAGGCTGGATAGTCCCCACAAACACCCGCTTCATGCCGACGATTACCAGCACAAAGAGCAGCGCCGACAGGTACCATGCGACGACAAGGGAGAGCAATATCAGCCAAACTTCGCCCTTCCATGCACCAAGCACCAACGCTGCTGCCGGCAGCAGACTGATGAAATATACTGAAGACTCGATCAACAGGGTCAGCGCATCGGCGACGAAGTAAACCAGGCCGCTTTCGTGAGGACGACTCATGCGTTCCCGCCTTTCATTGAAATGGAGCATGCTTTGCCAGGCATTTTACGGTGTCCGCATGCATAGAATTGAATTCAATATCCAGATACGGCAATGACTGTGAGGAGCTTGATCGTTGATCTTGGCCGCTGACGTTCGGACAGCTGTCCGCAATCTCACCCGCAATCGCAGGCGTGCCATCGTCGGCCTGCTCACCATTGCCTTTGGCGTCATTGCCATGATTCTGGCGAACGGCTTCATACACTGGATTTTCTGGGCGATGCGGGAAAGCACCATCCAGTCCCAATTAGGTCATATTCAAGTCGTGCGGCCCGGTTTCCACAAGGCCGGGGCAGCCGACCCATTCGCATTTACCCTGCCTCAAGACTCCCGCGAACGAGAAGCAATTGAATCAACAGCTGGCGTCAAAATTGTTGCCCCCCGCCTCTCTGTAAGCGGACTGATCGGCTTTGGTGAAACGACCGTTGCATTTGTGGCGGATGCAGTTGATCCCGAAAAAGAGGAGGCACTCAAACTGGCATTTGGCATCGTCGATGGCAGTGACCTTTCCGGAATCAATGCCGAAGAAGCCATTATTGGCCGCGGTCTGGCTGAGAGCCTTGGTGTCAGACCCGGTGAAACGGTGTCTCTGTTGGTGACGACCGCCAGTGGCGGAATAAACGCTGTCGAAGTGAAGGTGGCCGGGACTTTTATCACGGCCAGCAAGGCCTATGACGACACTGCCCTGCGCCTCCCCATCGGCCTTGCACATTCCCTATTGCGAACGGAAGGTGAACATGCATGGCTCGTTCTCCTCGACAAAACGGAACAGACCGACGTTTTCCTGGAGCAATTCCGCAGCCGTTTCCCTATACAGAAAACAGGATTGGAATTCGTCCCGTGGTACGAGCAGGCAGACTTCTATAACAAGACCGTAACGCTCTTTTCGCAGCAAATGAAGGTGTTCCAACTGATTATCGGCATCATTATTGTCCTGAGCATTTCGAACATGCTCATCATGAACGTCATGGAGCGTACCGGTGAAATCGGCACCCTTCTGGCGATCGGCTTCAAACGAGCGGGGGTTCTCCGAATGTTTGTCACCGAAAGCCTTTTGCTCGGCCTGCTAGGAGGGAGTGTCGGTGTGGTAACCGGCTATGCGTTGGCCGAACTTATTTCTGCCGTCGGTATCCCCATGCCACCCCCGCCTGGCATGGAGAGGGGCTATACAGGTGAAATCATGGCAACCTGGTCCATCCTGTCACAGGCCTTTCTGGTCGCCTTTATCACCACGGTTGTTGCTGGCGTATACCCGGCCTGGAAAGCATCACGCCTGCAGATCGTCGAAGCATTGCGACAGAACGTGTAACCACCCTGCCCATGTTCAAGCTCGCCTTCCGCAACATATTTCGAAATCGCATGCGCAGTGTGCTGACGCTTGCGGCGATCGTGTCGGGCGTTTCCGCAATCATTTTGAGCGGTGGTTTCGTCGAGGATGTTTTCGTCCAGCTGCGCGAGTCGACAATACGTTCGCAACTCGGGCACATGCAAATTTTCCGTCAGGGCT
>CAZLOC010000676.1:0-2025 GCA_964560935.1 uncultured Anaerolineaceae bacterium
CTCGACGAGGTCCCCGAACCGAGGACCTGGAAGACAGTCGCCGGCAAGCGGCCCGCCATACCCAGCGGCACGCCCAGGTACTCGCCAAAAGGCGTCAATTCTTCCAGGTTGAGCCAGCGCGCCAACACGGCATTGTTGCCCACCTCCTCGTGCAGATCGAGGGGCAGATGGGCCGCATACAGCGACAGATCAGCTTCAAACAACCGCGCCAGGCGGCGGCGGTGGATGCCGGTTACCATAAGAGGCTTGCCCCAAAACAATCCATGGTGCACCACGAGCATCTGCGCGCCGGCCTCTGCCGTCCCCTGGACAGCAGCCAGGCTGGCGTCTACGGCAAACGCCAGGCGGGTCACCTCGCCGGCGCCCTCCACCTGCAAGCCGTTGTTAGAGTCATCTTTGATGGCCTTCACCCGCAAATAGTCGTTCAGGTAGGTTACGAGATCATCGCGTTTCATCTTTGCCTCTCCAAGGGACAGTAGTATATCATCACTCGAGGGAAGATGCAACCTGAAAACAAGGCCGTATGCCGCTGACATGAAAATCAAGTACGGCGCGCATTGTGTGCGCGCCGTACAAGGCATCTGTTGGCACTTACACAGCTTAGAATGGTGCGAAACCCATCGCCGTCTGGAAATAGCTCATCAGGCGGTTGTATTCACCCTCCAAAAGTCTCAGGTGGCCCTGTTCCATGCCGGCCAGATCGCGAAACATCCGCCGGCCGTTGGCATTGTCCGTCTGCGCAGCAGCGCGGGTGTAAAAATCGACGGCGTCTTTTTCGATCAAATAGGCCACGCGTAACGCGGACAGGTCTGACGTGTGAGCCACTACGTTCTGTTTCACGCGCTCCTGCGAAAAAATGGGAACGCCCTGAGCCACATCCAGAGCCAACCCCTTGTACTCGGCCCACTCACCGCTCTGTTCCAGCATGGCCTTCGTATTGCGCAGCAGCTCGAGGTGCATGATCTCGTCGCGGGCCAGCCGCTCGAACACTTTCCGCGCATCGGGCTCGGTGCTGCGCTCGGCGAACTCCTGGTAAAAGTTGTGCCCGTCGATCTCGGTCTGAATGGCCATCTGCAGGGCAGCGACGGCCGCGTCTATCTCACTCATCTTTCTGCTCCTACATCCAATACGACCTGTGCCTTGCCTTCTACTGGGTCAAGCTACAGCAAGCCCGCTTCCAACTGCAGCTCGTCCGTGTCCAGCAAAGTCAGCTTCCGCCGGCCCGACGCTATCAACCCTCGTCGCCTGAACTCCTGCAAGGTTTTGCTGATTGTCTCGCGCCAGGTGCCCAACATGTCGGCCAGTTCCTGGTGCGTGACCTCGATGGTGTTATCTTGGCTGTCTGCCCGCAGTTCCAACAACAGCGCCGCCAGGCGGGAGGCAATGGTGCTATAGGCCATCTGCTCCAGGCGGTTTTCCGCCTCCACCACCCGCTGGCCCATCGCTTGCATTAGGCCAAAACCAAACAGTGGATTCGTGGAAGAGATCTCTCGCGCACGCTGCCCAGGCATCACCCACACAGAACCGGGCTCGAGGCCAACGGCATAAGTGTTAGGTCCATGCCCACCCAGCAGCGATTCCTCGCCAAAGATCGACCCAGGTTCCAGGGTCGCGATCGCGAAGCGGCGCCCATCCGGTGTGGTGCGGTACAGTTGTACCCGCCCGCTGATCACCAGGAACAACGAATTGGCCATGTCGGCGGCTTCGCAGATGACCTCGCCAGCATGGAATGGACGGCACTCCAACGACTCGCCCACTACCTTATTCTGCTGGACCAATTGGTCCAGTATCTTGGTCACACTTCTATCTCTCAGTGTCATGAACGCAAGCCTAGCCCTTAGCCGCCCCCTTCATCTTCTTTTCCAGCTTGGCATACTCGGTTTCCAGGAAATCCGCGTGTACTGTCTCTTCGTCTCGCAGCCTGGCAAAGAATGCCTTCATCCCCTCGTCCGGCGCCAAATCCACGGCCAACTGATACTTGGCCCGCGCCGCATGCTCTTCCATCATCCTGATCTTGATAAAGCT
>CAZLOC010000677.1:0-2023 GCA_964560935.1 uncultured Anaerolineaceae bacterium
GCTGCGGCGCGCGGCTGCAGGACTGCGGCGCCTGCAGTAAAGACCAGGCAGGCGCCGAATAGAACGGCGGCGGCAAGAAAGGCCAGGGCGGCAAAAACCAGGCGTTTTTTATCGTCTAACACGATGCTCCAGGGCGGACAGGCAACCGGCGATCTTAGGATTGCTGCGACGATTATACTCCACAGGAATGGTGAGACGACCTGGGTAAATGGGGTGAAGCGAAAAAATCTCGCAAAAGGTGTATAATTGCGCAATATTATCCAAGTTCACCCAAAACCTCGTTCGACTTGATTCACTCCATGATGCACGGATGCAGGCGAAGATGGGTGTGGATATGGCCTTGCATCGCAATTTCGTAACCAGCCGCCAATAATAGAAAATTTAGGCTCTCCGGCTTTTGACGGGAAAAGGTAAAACTACTGACAAAACGGAAATAATTTGGTAACATCGGCTGCAAAATATCTTGCGAGGTGTGCCGATGGCTGACGATGGTGTTCTGACAGAACTCTTGGACCTTCACAATCTGCGAGTAGTTCACTACCAACTGATCGGCTCTGAGCGGATCAACCTGTTTGTCGAACCGACCTATGATCTGGCAGTATGCCCTGAGTGTGGGCAGGTCAGCGGCGAAATTCACGAGACAAGCGAACCTCAAATGGTGCGAGATTTGTCTATCTTGAATCGTCGATGTTGGTTGCGTTATGCGCCGCGGCGTTTCAAATGCAGACCGTGCGGCGACACATTTGTCGAGCGAGTCGATTGGAAAGAAGCTGGATTTAGCTACACGGTACGATATGAGCAACATGTGTATCAACGCACCCGAGGCGAAGCGATCAAGCAGGTAGCAGAAGATGAAGGCTTGAGTGAAGAAGTGACACAAGGCATCTTCGAACGATGGGCAAAAAAACGATCGAAGCGCAAGGCTACCCATTCGTGAAAGTGCTCTGTTTGGACGAAGTGACTTTGCATAAAGGACATGGCAACTACGTTCTGGTGATCTCGGCTCCCGAATTGGGGATCATCTTGGATGTGCTTGAAGATCGGAGCAAAGAACGACTGGAAGCCTGGTTCGATCAGCGTGGAGAAGCATGGTGTGCGTATGTTGAAGTCGGGTGTTCGGATATGTGGGATGCCTATCAAGAGGCATTTGAGGCTAAACTGCCGAATGCCTACTGCGTGATTGACCGCTTTCATGTTATGAAGAACTTGAATGATGCCTTGAGCAAAGCGCGTCGAAGTATCCAAAGCCAGGCGGATGAAGCTACAAAAGCGGTATTGAAAGGATGCCGCTGGTTGCTGGTCAAAAACCAAGAAAACCTGAAGGATGAAGAACGACAGAAATTGGATGCCATGTTGTCTAGATCGCAAGAGTTGAAAACTTGCTATGAACTCAAAGAGTCCTTTCGGAAGCTGTTCAACCAACTGTTGGATTTCAAAGCTGCCGAGAAAGCCTTGTTGGAATGGATCGCCCAAGTGGAAGCCAGCAACTTCAAGGCGTTGACAGCTTTCATCAAGACTCTGAGAAACTGGTGGAACCAAATATTGAACTACTTCAAAGGTCGGCATAGCAATGGCTTTGCTGAAGGTGTAAACCTGAAAATCAAAATGATCAACCGCCGCGGGTATGGCTACCGCAATTTCAAGCAATTTCGTTTGCATGTCCTGGTCGCTTTTGACCCGGTTTCCCGTTAAACCCGGAAGAGCCAAAATATTTAAAGGAGCATTGCTATGCAGCAAAAATCCCGGCAGCACAACCGGCCCTGGCGCAAAATGTTACGCATCCTTGTGCTTCTGCCGCTGTTTCCGTTGATGTTAGGGCACCTCACTTCCCACCCAGCCGGGGCGTCGATAAGCCTGGCTCAGACGGAACAAGACATCGCCGGACCGTTTACGGGTAAAACCGCTGTGCCATATATTTTCACCGGTAGCCTGCTCGACCTGGCAGGCACGGACGTGAGGGATGATTTCCAGCCACAACCGATGCGCTACACGCCCGGGCAAACACCCAAAGGCGCATCAACGG
>CAZLOC010000678.1:0-2023 GCA_964560935.1 uncultured Anaerolineaceae bacterium
GTTCAACAACTGCCCATTGTTCATCTTTGAGATCCATTGGTCCGCTCCCAATTTGGGTTTGGACCTCAGTCTACCATTTTTGAGATAGGTTGGCTTTGTTGACTTCCTTCGTTTTTAGGCTACCATGATGGCCGAGAGGTGCATCATGGCCGAAATTGGTTTGGTCGAATTTGCAAAATGTGCGTTAGCAATTGCCCGAAGAGTAACACCGTTGTATCGAAGCAAATATTCGAAACATACGTTTACACAACCACAACTCTTGGCAATTCTGTGTTTGATGCGGTACGAAGATTGGACCTTTCGCGAGACCGAAGTTCGGATACAAGAACATCGCGAGTTACGCATGGCTTTAGAGTTGAAACAGACACCGGATTACACGACCTTCTATCGCTTTATGAGGCGTTTGGATTCGGGGCTGATCCAAATGGCATTGCAGGAAGCTGCTCTGCAAACCCTGAAAGGTCGACCTGCCCAGAAAGCGATCCTGGCTGTGGATGCAACGGGTTTAGCTCCGGGAGCCATTAGCACCTTCTTCATCAATCGCAAACGGGATCGTGGGCAAGGTCTTCCCTGGCGTTATTGGCTGAAATGGATCGTCGTTGTGGAGACGAAACACCAGTTGCTGTTGGCTCAGGTCGCCAAGCGCGGTCCCTACAATGATTGTGCCTTGCTACGACCCTTGCTCGATACTGCTCATCCGATTGTGTCAGCCTCCTTCGTCCTGGCCGATGCAGAATTTGACAGTGAACGCAACCACAAACACATTCGAGAAGTTCATCATTTGAAAAGCATCATTCCAGCAAAACGAGGCAAGAAAACCTGGAAGTTGAAAGGAGTTCGAGCCCAAATGAAAGCCAAGTTTCCTGCCAAACGATATCGCCAACGAAATCTCATTGAAACGGTCTTCTCCGTGGTGAAACGCAAGCTCTCCGCACGTGCACCTGGACATTCTTTACCGACGCAAGCCATGCAGGCTCTCATCCTGGGGCTTGCCTACAACCTTTACAAACTTTGATGTTTGGCAAGGATTTCAACAAAGCCAACCTATCCGTAAAATAGCAGGACCTTAACAAAAAGACACTCCTAATGCAGAATTGCAGGTGCGAGCCAAACAACCTGCCAGGAGTGTCGCATGAGTTATACCACGCTCTGGGAAGTGCCCGAGGGGCTGTGGGAAAAGATTGAACGGATCCTGCCGCCGGAAAAAGCCGCTGGCAGCCGAGGGCGACCGGCTCTGCCGAACCGTCAGGTGCTGAATGGGATCCTGTTTGTGCTGCGGAGTGGTTGTCAATGGAAAGGCTTGAAGAAGGAATGGTTTGGTGCCAGCAGCAGCCTGCATGCCCGGTTTCAACGCTGGAACGAAGCGGGTGTGTGGAAGAAGGTCTATCGAGAGATGCTGAAGTACTATCATAAGAAACGCCATATTCAATGGAGATGGCAAGCGGTGGACAGCAAGTTGGTGGCTGCCCCGCTGGGCGGCGACCGCACCGGTCCCAACCCCACGGATCGAGCCAAATTGGGTTCGAAACGCCATCTGTGGGTGGATCAGCGCGGTGCGCCCTTGGCCATTCAGATTACTCCAGCCAACATCAACGACCACTTGGTCATGATCGACTTGCTTCAGCATCCGATCCTGCCACGACCGCAAACCAAGCCTCCTCTCCAGCATATTTGTGCAGACAAAGCTTATGACTCCGAACCCCTTCGAAACCAACTGCGCCAGCACAATTTCACACCGCATATCCGCTACCGTGCCTTTTCTACTCAGCCACCACCGCCTCTGGAGCCGCACCGCTACCCCGCCCGACGCTGGGTGGTGGAACGAACCTTGTCTTGGCAAAACGACTTCCGTTCCTTGCGTGTGCGCTGGGCAAAGAAGTCCAGCAATTGGTTAGCTCTCATTTACTTCGCCTCGGCACTCATTCTTTGGAGAATGTGCTCCCATGCCTAATTTACGGATAGACTCTTAGCTGGACTTTATCCATTTGAATATTCGCCTTCGTGCCAATTTACCGGTAAAAAT
>CAZLOC010000679.1:0-2021 GCA_964560935.1 uncultured Anaerolineaceae bacterium
ACTGCTGAGACGGAGCGGATCTCAGTGACGTGGAACTCAGTGATGGATCAGCTGGATTTGCCGCGCCATCGCCACTAAACCGACGAACCCATTGCTCGATCGACTCGAGTAGGGAGAAGTGATTTGACGTGAAGGTACGAGTCCTGGTTGTAGAAGATAACGCAGACTTGCTCGAGCTTTTTTCTCGACAATTGGAGTTTCTCGGCTTCCACGTCAGCGTTGCGAAAAACGGTGTGGAGGCAGTGGCCACGGCACTCTCTGAGCATCCAGATGTGATCCTTATGGACATAGTGATGCCCGGAATGGATGGTCTCGAAGCGGTCTCCCAAATCAGAGCGGACCCGAAGACGCGGGAAATTCCTGTCTTGGCGGTTACCGGCTGGGTGTCTTCTCACAATAGTCGACATACGTATCGAGCGAGAGGATTTAACGACTACATCGCTAAGCCGTTTACGCACAAAGATTTACTCTCGGCTATTAGGCAACTGCTAACAGACACCGACAAGCGATCAGAGGGAAGTGAAATGATAGCCCCCTCAACTTACAGGCCGAATTAAATCGCGTTACCTGTCTCAGCAATTTCAAAGTTGCCTAGTCATCAATTTGCTTGTTCGCAGTCCTAGTGAAAAAAGACGAATCGGAGGAAATCGTGACCGATCTAAAAACACCAAGCAACTCACCGGGTTCCGCTGTTCGCTGTGGAATTGTGTTATCAGCCGGCAACGGTACGCGACTGCGAGAGTTCGTCCGTCAACGACGGGGCGATTGCTTGCCCAAACAATACATCAACTTCGTCGGCACCCGATCCATGCTAGAGCATACCTGGGATCGCGCGGAAAGCTTGATTCCTGCGCAGAGGCTTTTTGTCGTAGTGGCAAAGGAACATCTCAAATTCCACGAAGTTCACCGCCAGCTCGCATTGAAACCGCCGCAGAGCCTGGTCATTCAGCCTGCGAATAAGGAAACTGCGCCGGGGATCTTGCTTCCGCTGCTGCACGTTTATAGTCGCTACCCTGAGGCGACGGTCGCAGTGTTTCCTTCGGATCATTTCGTTCTTGAAGAAGATCTTTTTATGCGTCACGTGGACCACGCATTCCGGGTGGTCGAGTCGGATGCCTCTCGCTTGGTTCTTTTGGGCCTGGAGCCTCATGGACCGGACCCGGAATACGGTTATATTGTTCCAGGGGAACAAATTGACGCTTCCCGCTCCGATTCGGCGCGGCAGGTCGAGATGTTCGTAGAAAAACCTGCGATCAACGCAGCAAAGAAAATAATCACCAGCGGCGCGCTATGGAATACGATGGTTATGGTCTTCACTTGTAAAACCTTATTGTCTGTAATCCAGCGTGCTGCACCGGAGCTCTATCGTTGTTTCGAGCCTATCCAAAATGCGATTGGGACGGCTGATGAGCAGCAGGTGATCGAACGGGTCTATCGAAAGTTGCCGTCGCTTAATTTTTCCAAGGGCATTCTTGAGGCACTTTCATTCGAGCATCGCCAGGCGCTCTTAGTTCTCCCGGTGCGCGGTGTCACGTGGAGCGACTGGGGAACTAGCGGCCGCCTGTCAAGCATGCTGGACCAATTGGGCGCACGGGACTACGTACAGCGGCAACCCGCAGTTTCGGAGGGCAGCAGTTTACGCGTTGCCTAAGAAAGAAACTGGGCGGCACTCAGGGAAATCCAATGCGGGCATCGATCTCGATTTCACGCCGATAACACGAGTTCAAATCCCGTCGGGGACGCCACACTTCCTACGGATTTCTTTTCAGAGCGTAAAGAAGTTTAAAATTCTTTAATAGATCGGCCTGCTTAAGAATATCATTGGCCGTAGGAACGAGAGTTGATTTTTCGTCCACTGGAAAACGCCGAGTGATTGGGCTGGACCAGGTTTCGTGATCGCCTTGGGGCGTTGGTTATTTCTTTTCGCGGCGATTTCATCTGTGAAAAGATGCTCCTAAGCCTCTGAACCACTGGTCTTTGGTAGTCTTATATCGGTGATTTCTCGCACCGTGATTCGCGGC
>CAZLOC010000680.1:0-2018 GCA_964560935.1 uncultured Anaerolineaceae bacterium
GAAATACGTAGCCTGGGTTGACAAAAGAGGGGTTGACTTTTTCAACCCCTCTTTTGTGAATTACTACGGAGGAGGAGGTTGAATCGTAAAATAATTATCACTCACGTCCATCCCTATGGTCTTCCCGGAGGCATCTTTCAGCACTACCTTTGCTTTGCATTTTGTTTTCGCTTTGGTGACTGTCGGGACTGGCCAGGGATATGTTCCAGGGTTCTCTCCTTTTGAAAAGGTTGTGATCAGTCTCCACTTGATTGGAACAGTTTTTACATTGGTCGTGTAATATAACTTTACGGTTTCAACGGGAGTCGCCGTCGCATGAGTCTCCCATTCGATGTTGTACGTTTCTCCGGAGGTTACAGATATCCCTGGGTCACTCGGTGCCGTCAGCTTTACAGCTCCAATGGTAAAGGGCGCATCTGAATTGTCGGCACCCACGTTGCCGCCTGATGCATCCTTCCCTTGCACTCTTAAAAGGCACTTGGTTTGGTTATTGGGTGGCGTCGGCACGGTCCAGTCACTACTTCGCCCAGGCACGTCGTTGGCAATCGTTTTCCAGGTCCCACCGTTATCCGTGGAGTATTTGAGATTGAAACTGACTGCTTCTGTAGGCGCCCCCCACTCGATAAAAAAGTTAGATCCCGATGGAACAAACTCTCCTCCGTTGGGGGTAAGGAGAGTCACCCTGGAGTACCGAGGCTCGGTGCCGCCGGTGACTTCCAGGTTGTCGCCATACATATTACCCCCCACGTACATGTTTGCCGAGTAGCCATAGACAAGCAGTTGAAAATTGTTCACCATTTCCCAGTCCGTGTTGCCCTGAGTCCCTCCCGAGCCAGCGAGTCCGAACGAGCCAAATGGCTCCCACGTGTAACCGTTCCCGGGGTTTAGATCGTAGTACACCGGCACCACCTTGCTGCTGCTGTCGAACTCCATGCGCACTGCGCCACCATCAGGAACAAACTGCTCACCACTGTCGGCCATCCCCGTCTCGCCGCCATCCGTCCAGAGAGCGGAATAGAACCCTTTGCGTACCGGCGGGCCGCCAAGACGGGAAGCGTACAGCTCCAAAAACAGTTCATCCGACGAATCGTCGGGGTTTCGAATTTTGATTCCGAAGCTGTCAACCGCATCGTTCGTATTGGGAGTGGTGTAATTGAACACATCGATCTGAACCTGCCAATCAGAATCAAAAGGCAGATCGTTCAGAATCCAGGGAAGATCCATAACGTCGTTATTGGTTGGTTCCTCGCATTTGTAAGCGAGAACTTTGCTGGTTTTTACCAATTTTCCATCGCCTTCGAACTCCCTATTCGCCCAATCCCATTTGTTCGGATCCAGGGAGTTGCCGTTGAAATCGTCACCAATAGGAATCTCCTGTGACAGCGCACTCGTCACGAGGAGCAACATTGAGGCTACAATGATAAACATCTTCATAGGTCTTTGCCTCCTGTGGCTGTGAAGTTTGAAACCCGGACGGTCAATCCTGAGCCATTACATTCGCGAGGCCTGATTTTCACCTCCTTTCCGAATTCCACGGTAAACTGTCAGCAACATGTCAACTTGTCAAGAAGAGAATTTGATGATGACCAAGATAATACTTGTTTGATCGTTCTCTTCGGGATTTAAAGCCAAAAATGCAGAGCAAGTAAGAAGGGGCAACACCATGTAAGGAATTGTGAGAGATATTCCTGAAAACGTGCCTCTGAAGATTACCACACGGAAAGCGGCCTTGAGCGACAATATTTGGGACTGACGTGTGCAGGAAGTACATCACTTCTTTCTAACCCGGAGCCGATCCGAGACTCAATTTGACTCTAACACCTACGAGTCACTCAGGAAAGTCCTCCCCACGCTTTCAAGATTACGGGACGAAAGTGAGCACACGGTCAACAGAGTAACTGTATTGTCCTCAATCTGCTTCTTGATTAGTGGTTAAAACCAAAAAACAAATTCAGGGAACGGCTGACGCGTTCACCATGACATTGTCAAATACGGCTTCGATATAGCCCATGGGCCGT
>CAZLOC010000681.1:0-498 GCA_964560935.1 uncultured Anaerolineaceae bacterium
CAAAAGAGAACATTCAAACAATTTCTCTGACGACGCGAATAGGAATGTATTGGCCCGTCATGCTTTTGACGCAGTTTATTTAGCGAGTCACAAGCAAAAAACTCCTTGTCACTCCAAGAACCGTCTATATAAGGCTTTACTTAGTGCATTGTGCTGCGCAGCAACGTTGCGACTTTCAGGATGTAACGCATGTCCCTGACGCCAAGATAAGTCGCAACAATCGCGGCAACCACGAACAGCCCGTTAACCGGCGGCGCTATGCCACTCCGGATTAACATGTGAAACGCGTTTCGCGCAGCTTGTCGCTGGGCAGACCTTACGCTTTTGTGGTCGGCCCAGGAATCCCACTGGTCACGATCCATTTTGTCGGCTTGCGGGGGGGCGGGGCGGAACGGCGGCATGCGGTCCATGGTCAGGCAACGGCGCATGGCGCCGGGGCGGATGCTCTACCACGCGATGAACCGGGGCGTGTGGGGGCGGGAGCTGTTCGCGGACCTG
>CAZLOC010000681.1:508-2011 GCA_964560935.1 uncultured Anaerolineaceae bacterium
TGCCCCGGGTAGGCCTGCCAAGGGACATTGTGGGAAGGTGGAAACATTTTGGTGACGAGTACGTTATAAAGCTTATGTCCGAGCAATAGCTCTATTGGTGTGTCGAGTACGACCTGGATGAATCGGTCGTCGAAGAAAGGTAGCACCAGATCGAACTTGCGATTATCTAGTTTACGAAAATGATGATCGAGGTGGCGGCGTTGATCGTTGAACATCAGGAAAGCATAGGCCCGCTTTTCCGCAGGCAATTCATGCAAACGGCGGACTTCCTCGATAACGCCCTTTAGCGGCCACTCACAGAGGTGACGCCAATTTACTCTAAAGACACGCTCGCTAACTTTCCAGTGATTGTCATCTATCAATGCCCTTGCAATCGTTTCGGGGTCTTTTCGCACAAGCACGCATGATGCGGGCGTGAGGTACACGTGACCGAGACCAACACTACCACCGTCCCCCGACCACCATAGGCGACTTTCTTCACCAGAACATTCAGTGCGAACGTATTCAACGCCTTCATCGATCGATTTGCCTAATGTCTCAGTGGTTGCAGGTCTCCAGAAATGCACGGTTTTGAAGTAGTTTGCAGCGCGGTTACCGAATGTGGCATCCTGGGTATCAACCGGCGCCACATTTAGCGTTACTGGAGTCCTGCCGAATGCACAGAGCGTCTGGACAACCAACCGGGAGTCCATGCCGCCCGACAGGAAGGCAAAATTATTGCTACCGGGTAGTAACGCGAGCCGATCCTCGACTGCGAGCTTGAACGCTTCATACACCCGGCTGGCCGCCTCCGTCAGATCAAGCGCGCAATCGATCCGTGCGGACCACCGGTGATATTGCTCACGCACACAACCGACCTCATTGCACTTAATGACTTCGGCTTCTCGAAGGCGTTTCACGACCTTTAGCAGGGTGCGATCACCAAGTGGATAACCGAATGCGAGTGTTTCAAGTATGCCTGCTTCGTTGTGCTCTGATCGCTCGGGCAATACGTTCTGGAGAAATCCAGGATCACTGGAAAACAGAACGAGTCCGTCAATCTCAGCGAAGAACATGCCCCTGAGTCCGACCTTGTCAGTGAATAGGTGAAGTGTGCGGGATAGAACGTTGTAACTGACGCCACAGTATGTGCCATGCGCCTCGGCAAAACATGAGTGGGATCCAGACCTAAGGTCGTCACCGATCAATGCAAGCGCCCGTGTCCGGCTGACAGGCGAACCACCACGATGCAGGACTGGTTCGCCAACTATTGCTGTCACTATTTCTGGACTTACAAGCAAACACTTTCCTGGCCAGCAGTCTTCGTAAGCGCCAAACAGGCTGACGTGGTCATTCGCGAAAGTCGGATCCCCAAGTTCTCGCGAAAATATATGTTGAAAATGATCCGAAGCCGCCAGCGCGTGGTTGCAGGCGCGGAAAATTCCAGCTATGTGCATCGTGCTTGTCATGGTTTTTTGATCATTGCCAGGATTCGTACAATCCGATCAGCGAAGCAGCTTCGTA
>CAZLOC010000682.1:0-2008 GCA_964560935.1 uncultured Anaerolineaceae bacterium
ATCCCGATTCAACCACCAACCCAGATTAGTTCATCGGCATCATGGATCGAAGTTGATTTGGCCAGGCAAACTGTAATCTTGCATGAGAGTGACTCGACTATCGTAGAATATTTGGCATCCACAGGGGTAACGAGTGATCCAAAGTATGCAACGCCTCCAGGTCTTTACCGTGTCCAGAGCAAAGAGAAGGGACCGATCGAGAGCGTTCCCGGTGTCTTTGTCTCTGATATTATTATGTTTGATATCCAAAATGGGAATGGGATTCACTCGAGGCCAATGGACAACAAAGGCAATATCCTTGATGCTACCTTGGGGCAACCGGCGACAGCGGGCTGCGTGAGGGTAGGGCAATCGGCAAGTGTATTTGAGTTTGCACAGCTCGGCATGTGGATTTGGATACACTGATAAGATTTCAGATGCGGCCCAACAGTGCGTGCACGCGGACGGCTGGATTCACACCATTATTTTGGCTTTTTTCGTGGCTTTAGGTTTGTTCCGTTTCGTGGGAGAGTCTCGTCCCTCCAGCCGCCGGTAACGCGAGCCGTTGGGCGCTTGACTTGAAAAAGGTTTACATATTCGATAAAAGGCACGTCTTGTCATGGTAATTGATCAATTTCTTTTTTTTGGAATAAGCGAATTCGTTTTATTGCTGGGCTACGTCATCTTTGCCTACTTTGTAACTCGTAAAGCTGACTTTTATAAAGCCAGAAGATGGAAAGCCGCTATTTTGATTTCAGTCATAAGTGGTTTTCTAATTACAGCACTAATTTGTATTCCTCTATTGCTGTCTTCCTATGACACCTCTACCAAGTCTATAATCTTGAATTTTGATTCACTGATTGCAACGGTTATTTGTGCCCTCGCATTTGTTATTCCCTTTATGTTCCTCATAACTGTAACTTCGTACAGTCGCTTGGCATGGAGTGATTATTTACTCGACAAACTTTGGAAAGATCCAAATGAAGGAAAAAAGAGCCCAATCCAGCCAATTTAAATATGCGATTGGGTTTGTGGAATTTTCAACTTGCTCGGTTTCTTTGATCAGTGACTTTGTTTATTGCAATAGAGTAAGTAATGTGTAAAATTGTTTTATGTTGGCAGTGGTGTCCTTTTTCAGTCACTGAGTCTTCAGTTCATTCGCGCCCAACACGGCGTGCACGCGGACGGCTGGATTCTCACCGCCAAATTGGCCTTTTTCGTGGCTTTGGGTTACCTCCGTTTCGCGGGCGAGTCTCGTCCCTCCAGCCGCCGGTAACGCGGGCCGTTGGGCGCGTAGCCTCTAAATAAAAATCTTACGGCAAAGGCAAATATGTTCTTGCTACCCCATGGTCATATTCAAATCAAGACAAAACTTCACAGAGATGAAGTAGAACAACGGTTGGCAGAACAAGTCGAGCCACGCAAAGTCATCGTGCCTGGTATATTCAGAGGAAAACATAAATATTTTGAAGGGGAGATAAAAAATGGGAGCTTCAAAATAAATCGTGTTCCCGATTATAAATACTCTTTCACTCTAGTCATTATGGGAGACATTCAAACAAGCAATGACCAAACGATTATTGACCTTCGGGTACATCTTGATTACGCTGTGCTGATAACGCTGGCTATTTTTGCCCTTGTTCTTCTTTTTATATTCGTATGTCTTCCACTGCAATTTTCCACATCCCAACCTATATCCGGCTTTGTGCAACTTTTGATCAGTGCGCTTAAGTGGCCACTGCTACTTTATTTGGGTATGCTTATTACCTTTAATCTCAAAGCTTATGAGATTCTTGATTTCTTGAATGACCTGCTCACAGGAAATCAACGTGAGCTGAAATGATGCCTTCGAATACCGAATCGGTTTTAGGAGAAAAACGCGCCCAACACGGCGTGCACGCGGACGGCTGGATTCGCACCGTTTTTTGGCTTTTTCGTGGTTTTGGGTTTTGTCCGTTTCGGGAGTGAGTCTCGTCCCTCCAGCCGCCGGTACCGATTACTGCAGTTGTCAAGTGCTGAGAAAAAACTC
>CAZLOC010000683.1:0-2000 GCA_964560935.1 uncultured Anaerolineaceae bacterium
GCACGATTATCTCGCGACTCTTGGGGGTTTAGGTTTTGATTTCTCGGTAGAAATAGTGCCGGTATTTTCAACCATAGGAGGAACATAATAATGGCTTATTTACTCCATCACTTACTTATTGATAGCGCCCGAAAATACCCCAACAAAGAGGCTGCCAGGTTTGAAGGCCGGGCGCTGACCTATGCTCAACTGGATCAGATCACCAATCAGATTGCCAGAACACTGAGAGTGGCTGGTGTTCAGCGTGGAGACCGGGTGGGTATTTACGTCCACAAATCACTGGCCTCCATTCTCAGTGTTTTTGGTATCATGAAAGCAGGCGGCGTATACGTCCCGCTCGATCCGAATGCGCCTGCCAAGCGACTGGCGTATATCACCCGCAATTGCGACATCAAGGCGTTGCTGACCTCAACGGACCAGTGGGGCAATCTTCAGCAGTTCTTCAGCGAAGGCACACCGTTGTGCAATATCCTCATGACGGATGATCAAAAACCAGTTGAGTTGGAGTTCCCGAAGGAAGTTAATGTGATCCCATGGTCAACCGTACTGCTACAAGATCCTGGCCCATTGGCTCCCAGCGGGACCATCGAGACTGACCTTGCGTATATACTGTATACCTCTGGCTCTACCGGAGAACCAAAAGGGGTGATGATTTCCCACCGCACGATATTTACGTTCATCAATTGGTGCTCGGATCACTTCCAGATAACCCCCGACGACCGGGTTACCAGTCATGCTCCGTTGCACTTCGATCTTTCGACCTTTGATGTTTATGCAACAATCCAGGCTGGCGCGACTGTTGTCCTGGTGCCTGAGAAGCTCTCTGTTTTCCCGGTTCGGTTGGTTCAATTGTTACAAGAGGAAGGCATTACAGTAACCTACCTGGTGCCATCAATTCTCTCCATGATGGTCAACTATGGCAAGCTGTATGCACATGACATGTCTAAATTAAGGTTGATCCTGTTTGCAGGCGAAGTCTTTCCAATCAAATATCTGCGTGAGCTGGTGGCGGCAATCCCACATGCTGATTACTATAACCTTTATGGACCAACTGAGACCAATGTTTTCACTTATTACAAGGTGCAGCCGCGCGATCTGGAACTTGAGCGCACCCAGCCTGTGCCGATTGGAATTGCTTGCGAGAATATGGAAGTGTTCGCAGTCGGTGATGATGGCCAGCTGGTTACCGGAAAAGGCAAGGAAGGCGCGCTTTGGGCGCGGGGTTCGTGTGTCGCCCAGGGTTATTGGGGTGACGCTGAGAAGACCGCGCGCAATTTTGTGCCTAATGTCCACCAGCCTAATTATGAAGAGGTTGCCTATCGGACAGGTGATATTGTGACCTTGCACGATGATGGGGTGAACTGGGTCTACATCGGCCGGAGAGACCACATGATCAAAAGCCGTGGTTACCGCATTGAGCTGGGTGAAATCGAGGCAGCCTTCTACAGCCACCAAGGAGTCAAGGAAGTTGCCGCCGTGGCGATCCCGGATGATATTGTGGGCAACCGGATTAAGGCTTTTGTTGTCCCGATGAATCAAAATGGTTTAACAGTGAAAGAGTTAGAAACCCACGCTGCTCAGAAATTACCTCGCTACATGGTACCGGAGAGTATCGAGTTCCGTGATGAGCTGCCGAAAACTTCCACTGGCAAGATCAACCGGCCATTGCTGATTAATTCGTAATTATCCTTCTATATCAAACAAAACCAAGGAGATCTGAGAAATGGATGTTGAGACCGCAATCGAACGCTTTATTGTTGACGAAATTATGCTCGGAGACAGCAACACAAAAATCGATCCGAATGAATCATTAATCAGTAGCGGTGTGCTTGACTCGCTGGCTTTGTTGCGGCTGATCGCCTTTTTGGAGGAACAAATGGGCGTGACGGTCGATGATTCTGAGGTGATCCCTGAAAATTTTGAATCGATCAACGAGATTAAATCTTTTATCGAAAAGAAAAAACACTAAGTTAGAAGGAACAGGCGAGATACTATCGATT
>CAZLOC010000684.1:0-1999 GCA_964560935.1 uncultured Anaerolineaceae bacterium
GACTTGCTGTTGCTGACCTCCAACCCGGAAGACCAGCGGTGTGCCTACGAAAGTTTGCTCCAGGCTATTCAAAGTGGCAAACTGAATTCCAAACCTGTAACCACTTCCGTTGAGCGCATTTTGTCCCTCAAGCGCTGGTTGGCGGGCCAGCCCCAACCGGATTTGAGTGTGGTTGGCTGCGCCGCGCATCAAGCCGTGGCTACTGAAATTGCAGAACGCTCCATCACGCTGGTACGTGACGATTCCGGCCTACTCCCACTGCAACTGAAATCTGACCAACGTATCGCGGCCATCGTGCCCAAACCTGTTGATTTGACCCCGGCAGACACATCCTCCTATATCACGCCCGGGCTGGTTGTGGTTTTGCGGCGTTATCATCCTAACGTGGATGAGTACACACTTTCCTATGGGCCCGAAGCAAATGAGATCGCTGGCCTGCTCGAACGTGTGCGGGATTACGATATACTCATCCTGGGCACCTTGAACGCGTATGCTTCCCCCGGCCAGGCCGAGTTTGTCCGCCAGGCGTTGAAACTTGGTATCCCAACCGCTGTAATTGCCCTGCGCCTGCCTTATGACCTGGCTGTCTTTCCTGAAGCACAGACCTATATCTGTACCTACAGTATTTTGGAACCGCCTATGCAGGCGCTGGCAAAGGCCCTGTTTGGTGAAATTACTTTCGAAGGAAAGTTGCCGGTTTCCATTCCAGGATTGTATGCCACGGGGCACGGAATGACCGTCGAAACGGGAGCAGGTTAGGGCCTGGGAAAGATGCGAGCAAGATAAGAGAGAAAAGATGAGTCTACATTCCGAAATTTTGGAACAGCCTACTTGTTTGGAGCGTCTGCTTTCATCCCAGAAAAAAAGCGTGGAGAAAATTGCGGCGGTGATCCAGGCACAGGATATCCGGTTTGCCTTCCTGGCTGCGCGTGGTACATCAGATAATGCCGGGCGTTACGCCAACTACCTGTGGGGCGCGATGAATGGACTGCCGTTGGCGTTAGCAACGCCGTCGCTGTTCACGTACTACCAGCAGCCGCCGAAACTGAACAATGCGTTGGTGGTGGGCATCTCTCAATCCGGGCAGTCGCCCGACATCGTCAGCGTGCTACAAGAAGGAAAACGCCAGGGCAACCTGACGCTGGCGATCACCAATGAGACCGACTCCCCGCTGGCGCAATCCGCTGATTTTGTGCTGGATATCGAAGCCGGGCCGGAACTGGCAGTCGCGGCGACCAAAACATACACAACGGAACTGATGGCAATCGCCATGCTGTCTGCCGCCCTTGCAGGGGAGGCTGCGCGCTGGGAAGAACTGGAACAGGTAGCAAGCTGGGTAAGTGAGGCTTTAAGACAAGACGAAATTGTCCGGCAGTTGGCGCAACGTTATCGCTATATGCAGCAATGCGTGGTCTTGGGGCGCGGCTACAACTATGCCACCGCCTTCGAATGGGCGCTCAAACTCAAGGAGTTGACTTACGTGGAAGCCGAGCCATATTCTTCGGCAGATTTCCAGCATGGCCCGGTCGCGATGGTAGCGCGAGGTTTCCCCGTGATGGCGGTTTTGCCAAAGGGCAAGGTGTTCGATTCGATGATAGTGCTATTGAAACATTTGCAAACGGACCTGTTGGCGGAATTGGTTGTTATTTCAAACTCGACTGAAGTATTATCGATGGCGCAAGCGCCGTTCAAAATCTCTGCCGAAGTTCCCGAATGGTTGTCTCCCCTGGTCGCTATTGTGCCGGCCCAATTGTTCTCGTATCATCTGACCCTGGCAAAAGGGTACGATGCAGATCAGCCACGAACGATAAGCAAAGTTACTGAAACACGCTGACACTGGCGGTTTCTTAATATCAAATGCCCCCGGACAGACTCGAATAACATCCCCTCAATGGGGACCGATGCGTTGTAAAAAGAAGACACACTCAAAGAATGTGCCTTCTTGTACCCCCGGACGGACTCGAACCGTCGCTTTCGGCTCCGGAGGCCGACGCTCTAT
>CAZLOC010000685.1:0-1998 GCA_964560935.1 uncultured Anaerolineaceae bacterium
CTGCAAACCATCGCGCTGGACGCCAAGGTGCAGGTGGATTTCAATCCCGAAGTGGTGGCGCGCTACCGCCTGGTGGGCTACGAGAACCGCGATGTGGCCGACGAGGATTTCCGCGATAACACGGTCGATGCCGGGGAAGTGGGGGCAGGGCACACCGTTACAGCCTTGTACGAGGTCAAATTGTACCCGCAGGCCTTCGGTCGGGTTGCGACCGTCTATCTGCGCTGGGAAGACCCGGATACGCGCGAAGTGGTCGAACTGTCCAAAGATTTCGATACCTACCAGATGTCCGAAAGTTTTCGCAAGGCTGATCCCCACTTCCAGTGGTCGGTGGTGGTGGCCGAATACGCCGAAATCCTGCGCGAGAGCTACTGGGCCGAGGAGAGCAGCCTGGACGCGGTCTACCGGGAAGCGCAATGGGTCAGCGAGTACCTGCCCCGCGATGAGGCGGTCAGCGAGTTCGTGGAACTGGTCCGCAAGGCCCGGCGGCTGATGGATTGAATGTATTTTTGGACACCCACCAAATTGCGGCGGGGACACGGACAACACGGAGTTTACGGAAATCCAATCCGTAAAAAACGGAAGAAATCCGTCTCATCCGTGGAATCCGTGTCCCATAAGGTTTTGCCCATGACTTTGAGAAAGCTCTGGGTTGGCGATTGAATTCGACCGATATTCCCTATATACTGGTTTTGTAAGAATGGGAAGGAATGGAGGTGGAAAAAATGAAAGTCATTCGCCGGTTGTTGATTGCTTTGGGGGTCATCCTGGCTGTCATCGCCTTTGGTTGGGTATATACAACCGCTCAACTCAATCTTGCGCGCTCGAAAGGCGTGTACGCCACTGCGGAGCAAGGCATGCTGGCCAATGTCGAAAAACATTATTCAGCCGACCGCAATGTGAAGATCTTGTATGCCGGGACGAATTCTTTCGATGGCAGCCGGCCGCACGTCTGGTATGTCATCGCTGAGGTCCGCGCCACTTCACGAGCGGACGACTCCGAACTTGGGCACAATGGATGCGATGCGCCGGGGTCGTTTTACCTGCAAACCAGGGAAGGATGGGTGTACGTCCCCGAGGGGGCATTCCCAGGATTCATCGGGTTTTGGATGAAAATATTCGGCATGGCGGGCGAAGGGCAGTCCACGCCTTCCACGGATTGGGCGCCTGACCAGCCAGCCCAGTTCTGCCGGTAAGATCTTTCGCACTTCGCTCACTCCCTGCAATTCGGAGCAGGTCTTGCAGACATTCTTTCCAATGTGAATTTTCGTTGTACAATCAGGCAAAGGGACTCACAACATGCCATTCACACCGCAGGATTTCGTCAGCAAATGGAAGCGCGTGACCGCACGCGAAAAACTGTCATAAGGTGCAAAATGACTGATAAATGGGCAATTCTAAATTATGAAATCCAAATGTATCTAGGAGCGAGGCTATTACAGGGGGTTAGATTTCAATCAATACCTGGACTTCGTGGTCTTAGCAAAACGCTTCAAGAAAGTGCGATTACAGAGGTAAAAGCTCTTCACATTCGAATATTGGTTGACATATTCCTAGCGAGAAAACAGGGCGATGATATCAATATTGATGACCTCCTTCCAAATTGGCGGGATAATAATAAGACTGTTGCCCATAATTTAGACATTGCATACAATAAGAAGCTTGAAACTGGGAGAAGTCCCAAATGGTATCTGAATAAATTCCTTGTTCATCCAGATAAAAGGCGAGGCGATAGCTTTAACTGGGCACCTATCATAATCAGAATGGACCCAGTTTTGAGAGATGTTTTTAGGACCCTTCCTGACGAGAAACTACAAGCACTTCAGATACTACAATACTTGCATTAGTAATCTTTCAAACGAGGCTACAATGACAATTTGCCATAGATCCCAAGCCGTAAAAGAACTTGATGAGGCCGTCTTTGCCGCGTTTAGCTGGCCGTCCGATCTGGGGGATGAGTAGATTCTGGAGAAGTTGCTGTCCCTGAATTTGGAGAGG
>CAZLOC010000686.1:0-1996 GCA_964560935.1 uncultured Anaerolineaceae bacterium
TGGGGGGATGGCGCCAGTTTACTCAGTATAGGGGTATGAGGATTCCGTGGCGGTTGAGCGAAAGACCAGCGTCACCGACTATGAGTTATCGAGCGAAGCGAGCCAACAGTGTCTGTTGCCAGTCTGGTGGTTGCTGTTGTTCGGACCTCTTCTTGTTTGATGGCCTTTTGGTTTTCATAGTCATGGTCTGGTCTTGGCCTTCGCCCTGGATTATTTTCCTAGTGGCTGTACATTTCTTTTCGTCGCAGGAAGGCAGCTAATCCACCTTCTAAAATGTCCAGCACGCATTGTTTGGTCACATCTGTGTCTATGGATCCCCGGTGTTTGATCTTTCCACAATCGTTTTCGCGGCACATGGGAAGGATCAGCTCGGAATCACCGAGAACGGCAATATTTGCGTTATGGGTCACGAGAATCACCTGATGTTTCTCTTTGATTGCCCGCAACGTGTTGACAATACTTGAGAAGATGAATGCGTTGTCAAGGTCGTCTTCGGGCTGGTCGATCACCAGCGGCACATTTGATTCAGCCAGCATGGCAATGGTCAGGAGGATCGTGTGACGCTGCCCGTCTGAAAGCTGAAGCACTGGAATTTCCTTAGGTGGCGTTGACTTGGTGAGAACCGTGATGACCGGTTTTGGCTGCTTCGCAAGCGCCTGAAGCTCAAAAAGAATGTACCAATAACAAAGCTTGTCGACGATCTTTTGGGCCCATTCGATCGAGATATTGGCCTTTGTAGAAATCTCCACGAAGCTGCGTCTTAGGACCAAGTCAGCAAGTTCTGAAGGGGTAATATGGCTGCACAGGTTCTCTATCAAGCTGTCCTGAAGGTAGGTTCCATGCATCTTTTCCTGAATGAATGATTCGAACTCCGCAGTGATTCCCGCATCATCATACTTCACAAATATGGTGTAATCTTTGATTGTTTCGGCAAGATTAGCATTAATCCCCTTGAGTTGGGCCTTCCGCCGCGCTGTCATTTCCTCCCTAACTTCCTTCAACTCCATGAGTAGCTTTGTCCTTTGCTCCCAGCATTGTTTCCGCTCTTCGGTGCGCTGCTCGATCCCAGCAATTTCCTTCGCAACTAATGTTTTTTGGCGAAGCAACGCTTCTAAACCAGGAATGTCCGTGGCAAAACCACGAGACTTTAAGTCTCCAAGCATCGTCGCCACCTCGCCACTCATGCGTTGATGGCTGACTTTCAGCTCCCCTGCCAGTCTCGTAAGCTCTTTGGCGCATGACTTTAGTATGGCATTTAGTTCCAGTTCCTTCTGTCTTATCGCCTCGTTATTCTGAAGAAGCACTGCCTTGATCGCTGCAATAGTCCTCTTGGAAGCCTCATTCTCCGTGCAGGTGCCAGCCGTTGCAAGAATCTGGTCGAAATCGCGTTGAATATTCGATAGAGTCCATCCGGTTATATATTCGGTCGCAATTGCCTCAATCGATTCCCGAACAATTTTTTCCGAAGCGAGTTTACTCTGCATTCCTACAACCTCACGCAGCTTCCCTTCCTCTGCGACTTTCAGCTTCTTCTCAATTTCCTCCAGAGACTTCTTTTTCCCGGTCAGTTGCCCGAATGCATTTTCTATTGGGTTTAAGCGGCCCGCATTTTCACGTAGGCTCGTTACAAGTGATTCCTCGGTTTCAAGGAGGTCGCGAAGGTTCGTATGACGGTCTAAAAACTCCTGGAACAGGTCCGGGCGTTTGAGCGGATCTTCAGCAACTTTGGCAAGCTCACCTTGCCCGAAATATTCAATACGAAAAGAGTCGATTGGCACATCGGTGATCGATCTATCTTCCTTGGCCTTTACCTCGACGTCGCCGCCCCGCGTACGAACGTAGCAGTATGGGATGCCGTTTGCGTCCTCGCAGAATACCGTGACCGAATCGGGGCAGTTATCGTAATTCGCAAATTCATCATTCATACCGAAGGCATATGCAATTGCCCGGATCGCTGTAGATTTACCAGTTCCACGTCCACCTATAAGACTATTCA
>CAZLOC010000687.1:0-1995 GCA_964560935.1 uncultured Anaerolineaceae bacterium
GTCCTGGGACAGATGTTGGTTGGATCGCTCTTGGTGTGGATCATCGTGCACCTTATCGCTACCCGCAAAGCTGGACAGGAAGAAGCAGACCGCCTGGGCAACCGCGCCTTATTCGTCATCTTGGTGGTACTGGTGCTGGGGCTGCTTGCATCCCTGTTCCACCTGGGCAACCCTACCAACGCATACCGGGCTGCGGCCAATCTATCAACTTCCTGGTTGAGCCGTGAGATTCTTTTTGCGGTGCTCTTCTTCGTACTGAGCTTGGCTTTTGCGGTTTTACAATGGTTCAAGCTTGGTAGCGCAGTTGTGCGAAGCGTTTTAGCATGGCTGGCGGTCATTGCAGGCTTGCTGCTGGTGGTTAGCATGTCCTGGGTATATATGATGCCCACGCAGCCATCCTGGAACACTTTTGCCACCCCGGTTACTTTCTTCACAACCACGCTGCTCTTAGGATCACTGGCTATGGGCTCTGCATTTTCAGTAAACTATGCCTATCTTATGAAGATCGCACCTGACAGTGAAGAAGTACAATGCAAATTGCTGCGCACTACAACCCGCTGGATCACCATCGCTTCCGTCGTCCTGGTAGGCATAGAGTTTGTCGTGATACCCGCTTACCTCGCATATCTTGCAACGGGTACGGCTGAGGCAGTTTCCACCGCTGGCAACATGATGGGTGAGTTTGGCCTGATGTTTGTCCTCAGGTTGGTCTTGGCATTTGTCGGCATGGTGCTGGTCGGCTTGTTCCTCTACCAGACCTCCGTAAGCCCTGGGAAAGAAAAATTGATGAGCAGCTTGATGTATGGAACTTTCGTCCTGGTGTTCGTGGCTGAGCTAATGGGCAGATACCTGTTCTATGCTACTCACGTTCAGATTGGCGTATGATGGAGGTTATGCCAACCAACAAGGCTCAATAAATTTAATAGGGAGGGGATGTGGTTGTTTTACGCCGCATCTCCTCCCTGCAGGTAGAAAGGGCTTATAGGGATGAATAAGAAGAAATGGGCTTTATTGGCAATTATTCTAACTGTTGTTACTCTGTTTCTGCTTGTCTCCCATACTTCCACTGCTTTCTCGACGGTCGCCCCAACGCCCTCGGTCACTCCTAGCAGCCCTATCGCTTCGGATGCCGAGTTAGCCAAAGCGCAAGCAGAATGGGCTCAATCTGCTCACGCCGATACCTACGATAATGGTATGGGCGCAAATACGACTTGTGCACGCTGTAAATCCCCAAAGAACTGGGATCCCAACCAAAACCTTGCCCAACAGGAAGCTTTAAATTGCAACTCATGTAAACGAGTTCAGGGCGCGCCGCGCCCTGAACTCCCTTCAGGCGTTGGCGTTGATGAAAGTGAATGGGCAGATATCCCTTGTGATATTTGCCATATCCCGGTAAACGGCTCGTATTATACGGGCATCGCCTTTTGGGATCAGGCCGCCGGGCTATACATGCCGGTTGAAAACTCAATGCAGCTATGCGCCCACTGCCATGAAGGCCAGCATGGTTTTGAAGTGATTGAGGAACAAAACGCCTCGATCATCCACCGCAATATGCTGTGCACGGACTGCCACGGCGCCCACGGTTCACCCTCCGCCTGTCAAGATTGCCATAATCCCATGATTGGAGCAGGGGCGCCCGAACATGTTCGTCACCAGAATGTTAATTGCACTGCCTGCCACGATGCGGGAGGGTTGAGCATCTGGCTTGAAAAAGATCCAGCCTCACCTCATTTCGGCGAATACATCACCCGTCGATTCGCACATGCGCTCACTTCATGGCCATCGCATAATCTGCAACTCGAAGTAAAATGCGAGCGCTGCCATCATCCAAAAGACATCCTCTCACCAGCTTCGGCTCCTGAGGTCGGTTGTTTAGATTGCCACCCTGAGGGAGCAAGCCTGTTCTGGTGTGTGTACTTTAACCGCAATCCCGATCCTAATCCAGAAATTCAGCAACAACCATAAATGATTACCAATGATTTTCAGACAGGTTAG
>CAZLOC010000688.1:0-1992 GCA_964560935.1 uncultured Anaerolineaceae bacterium
CCAGAGTATATTTGGAACCTACTCCCGACAGGGAAACAGTAAACGTCGAATCCGCGACATCACTGGAGCTGACCGTGAGATCGGCGTCTAACGCACCCGGAATGGTGGGATGAAAGGTCACCTCAACGGTACAGCTACTGCCGGGAGTCAGTGTAAAAGGCACGGCTTCGCCGCAGCCACTCCAATCCAGCGTGTAGTTGGCCGTGTCTGAGAGGCTAAAGCCATTAACGGCAAGGTCCATGGTCCCAATACTCGAAATAGTAAATGTTTGGGGATTGGAAGACGAACCGACATCCACCGATCCGAAGTCAACAGAGGAGGGCGAAACGTCAATGGCAGGGCCGACCATAGCATAATACAGCTCGTAATCTGTTCCATCATGGGCTTCAAAAAGAGCTCTTGGCCATGATTCGGCAGTGATCATTGGATTTCTTCCCGAGGTTGTGGATGAAATTGTTGACGCACCTGAGAAACCCATCATGTTGTGCCTCATCACGTAAGAGATTCCGCCGCTGTCGTCTACATAGATGATGTAAGCGTTCTTCGAACTATCCACACTGAGAGACGCTTGACCTCCTGTTGCCCACCCCGTATTCTCGCTCCAGCCCCCTCCTGAAATCCTCCCATAATAAAGGCTGTTACCAGTGTAGTAGACGAGATGAATATCTCCATCACCGTCCAAAGCCATTCCGTTTTTATTGGTAACAGCAGAATCTAATGAGAAATCAGTGGGCGCCTTCAGGTCAGCACCCAGGCTATTCATGTACTTCACTTCATCCCAGTCGGGCTCACCGCTCCATTGGCTCCAGTAACGGTGCTTGTACGAAATGTGGTAGTTGCCTGAGGTATCCGCTTTGATCGCTGGCCAGTTGTAGTTGTGCCCAATCTTGATATCAGAATCATAGGAACCATCAAGGAGCAAACTGGGGGAAGCGAAGGCTCCGGATGCGTTGTTGCTATAAAGGATTTCGTGTTGAGAATCGCCGTCATAAGACGGGTCGCAATAAACGACATGGACCTTGTCCTCCCCGTCTACGTCCATATCAACATAATTGACATTTGTGGAGCCGCCAACAGTCTCCGGAGTTGCCATCCACCCGCCAGTGGACCGATTCGTGTACTTCACCCCACTCGAAATGAAGGCCACATGGGGAACCTGGTCCGAATCCACGGCAATAGCCGGGGAGGAACCTGTGGCCACGGTCTCTTCGGTGCTCCAACTGCCACCTGACTTCACGATGTAGTAAATGGTTCCTCCTCTTTCATAAACAACGTGGAGGGTCCCATAGGGATCCATCACCATGTCAGAACTTCCATCGTCCACAGCATTGGCTGTGATAGGAACTTCAGCTCTGGCAGGCAATGCTGTGAGAATTCCGCAGACCATGAATCCTAAGACAATTGCAAAAAGAATCCACTTGTTGATCCGACTATTTTTCATCACGTCCTCCTTTTGGATGTTTTGATTTGTTTCAGGTTCCTAACAAGAACAGATTAGGGACGAATGGCAATCCGAGGAGTATCAGATTAGGAGAGATCTTAGGGCGAGTGCTCACGGTCTAAAATCTTCTGCCTGGTCCAAGGATGCATGCTAAAATGACAGGTCAGGTCTTCTACAAGATCCATGCCAATGATTCGTCGCAGAAATGCACGAAGTGTTCGCAGTTATTTCGTCTTATTTGGTAATGACTCAGCAGTCTCTATATCTTTGACCTAATTGATTAATCTCAGCAATGAAGGCTCACTCTCGCCTATGTGTGAACAAGTGCGTTAAATTCACAAACATGGAGCCACCCTGAACCATTGGCAACCTTTGTCAGCCTTTCTTACTTTTTTGCAGAATAGAGGTCAGAAACTGTTTGCTGCTCTGGCCGAATAAATTGCTAAGGAGTCCATAATTGAGAAGACATAATTCGAAAAAATCTCCCCTCCCCTTGGAGACTGTGTCGTAATATGAAAAGAACCGACTTTTCGAAAAGGGGGAGAGGCGGT
>CAZLOC010000689.1:0-1990 GCA_964560935.1 uncultured Anaerolineaceae bacterium
TGCTTTTCAATGTGCTGCGCCTTGATGTAATCGCCCCAGATGATGCGCACTTCGTGCTTGGCTTTCTCAGCGTGCTCCTCTTTAACGGTAATATAGCGGCTCAGGGTATTATGGTAAGCTGCGTTCTTATCCCCGCCTTTGCTCTCCAGGTCGGCGATAAGGTCCATCATCCGCACAACGGTCAGCGCTGCGATCTGAGCAGAGCTGGGGTCATAGATACCGCACGGAACATCACAATGCGCCTTGGCATGCTCAAAACCAAAACGCTTATCCAACGCTGCGACGAACTTGTAGATCATGAGAACCTCCTTCAAGAGTCTGATATGGATTTTTATGAATATGCCGGTAACCCGGCACGGTGATTTTTACAGATTTGATCATAATAATAAAGACCACTCTTGTCAAGATATCAACGCTTTTGTGTGCACGCAAAGGTTGTCAAAAAAGAGGAGCCTCAGGTAGGATAGGAGTTTCCGACAACGACCCTACACGGAGGCTCCAAGTGGAATATAACATGGAAGTGATAAACACGGCAGCAATCCAACTTGGCGAGATGATCAAAGACAATATCATGCGCCAACAAGAAGCAGGGCAGGGGGGCATCACAATCGCAGGGATTGAAACTCACCTGCGAGAAGTTTTGCGGCAGATAGGATTACAGGCATTGGGTTATTTTCTGAGTGCAATGCAAACGACACCGGCGAAAGAGATGGCATGTGGTTGTGGTGGGAGCTTGCATTACCAACGTAAGCGGGAAGCGACGATCATCAGTGTCTTTGGCAAAACGAGCTATACGCGGGCCTATTATGCAGGCTGTTCTTGTCAGAAAGGCAAAGCACCGTTGGACGAGCAGTTTGGGCTAGAGCCAGGGGCGGTGACGGCGGGGTTGGCTCAGCTCTTAGCCTTGGCCGGGATTGAGTTTTCGTATGACCAGAGCCCGAAATGGTTACAAGCCTATCTGCTTTTTGACGTATCCGAGAACACGGTGCGTTCGGAAACCGAGCAGATGGGGGCCTTGCAGGAACAGCAAGAAGCAGTGCTCCTCCAACGCAGCCAGGATGAAACCTATCTCCAGGAGCGCCAGCGTAACCCCGGCCAAGTGGCCACTCGCTTGTACGGTTCGATCGATGCGGCCAAAGTGCGCATCGAACCTCGCCCGAAGAAGGGCCAGGCACCCGAAGAACACGAAGATTGGCGAGATATGAAAGTGCTGTGTTGGTTTGAAGCGGAAAATGTGCCACCCGCTCAACGTTCGGTTCGTCAACGCAAGCAGGCCGAGCGCGAGCAAGTTGCTTTGCGAGCCAAGAACCTGCGCTATTTCTGCAACATTACCGCAGCGGACGATTTCGGCAAACTTCTATGGGCCACTGGCTGTCATCTCAAAGCCGACCTGAGCCCAGAATTGATCTTCTTGGGAGATGGAGCGGTTTGGATTTGGAACTTGGTCGCTAAGTATTACCCCAACGCCATCCAGATTGTGGATTGGTATCATGCCGAAGAACATCTCGAAATTGTCGCCAATGCCGCTTTTGCGCAAGGCCCAGATCGAAGCAACTGGCTGGAAGGGGTCAAACAAGCCTTGTGGGAGGGTCAGGTGGAACAGGTGATCGCCGCCTGTGAAACCTTGGCGGCTTCTTGCGAACTTGCCCGGAAAGCCGTCCATTATTTCTACACCCATGCGGAGCGGATGCGCTATGACCGCTTTCGGGCGGCTGGATGCATGATCGGCAGTGGTACTGTCGAGAGTGGCTGCAAACAGATTGTTTCCCATCGCCTCAAGTTACCCGGCGCTCAGTGGACCCTCACCGGAGCCGTCCAAACGGCTAAAGCTCGGGCGGCTTGGCTCAGCGGACAGTGGCAATCCTTGTGCAATCTACGTTCTGCTCTACCTCTGGCTATCTGACATCTTTTGCGTGCACACTCTTCTCGATCTCTAGGGCTTTTACAATGTCGGATACCCTAAACCCCCGCTATATGCAGGCTGTATTCC
>CAZLOC010000690.1:0-1990 GCA_964560935.1 uncultured Anaerolineaceae bacterium
ATCCACCCCGCCAAGCTCCCTAATGGACAGAGCATTACGTTGCTCAAAACCCTGCTGACATCCGCCTGCGAACGCGATTGCTACTATTGCCCGTTTCGTTCGGGGCGGGACTTTCGGCGTGCTACCTTTAAACCGGAGGAGTTCGCGTCCTTGTTCATGAACCTGCACCGCGCCGGCGCTGCGGAGGGCATCTTTCTGAGTTCCGGAATAGCTGGCGGCGGAGTCCGCACACAAGACAAGCTGCTGGATACGGCCGATATTTTGCGTCATAAGCTGGGATTTCGCGGTTACATCCATCTCAAGGTGATGCCAGGGGCTGAAAAAGCGCAGGTGGAACGTGCCATGCAACTGGCCGACCGGGTCTCGGTCAATCTGGAAGCGCCCAACACCGAGCGGCTGGCGCGGCTGGCCCCACACAAATTTTTCATGGAAGAGCTGCTACAACCGCTCAAATGGGTGGACGAGATCCGCCGCAGCCAGCCCGCCTACAAGGGCTGGAAGGGACGCTGGCCCTCGACGGTGACGCAATTTGTTGCGGGTGGCGCGGACGAATCTGATCTGGAACTACTGACCACCACAAGCTGGCTGCACAAAAATGTGCAACTGAAACGGGCTTACTTCTCGGCCTTCTCCCCTATCCGGGACACCCCCCTGGAAAATAAAGCCCCGACCGACCCGCTGCGCGAACACCGCCTGTACCAGGCTTCGTTCCTGTTGCGCGATTACGGCTTCGACCTGGAAGAACTGCCCTTTGCAGGGGATGGAAACCTGCCCCTCCCCACCGACCCCAAGCTGGCCTGGGCGCAAGCCAATCTAACAGAGCACCCGCTGGAAATTAACCGGGCCGATAAGAGTGAATTGCTGCGCGTACCAGGCATAGGCCCCAAAGGCGCGGAAGCTATCCTGCAAGCCCGCCGCCAGAGCAAGCTGCGGGATTTGTCGGTTTTGAAGAAATTGGGGGTCATTGCGGAGCGCGCGGCGCCCTATGTGCTGCTGGATGGTCAACGCGCTCCGATGCAAATGGCACTGTTCTAAGCTATTTCACACTCTTGATATAAGTCACTAACGCGTTGATTTCTTCATCGCTTAGCGAAACGGCCGGCATTGAACCTTTGCTAAAGCCATTGACTATTTTTGCGTTGGGATCTTTGATCGACTCAATTAAGTAGGTCTCATCCGCAGCGACGAAGCTTCCATCGTCAAATTCCACCTGCGAGCCATACAACCCCACCCAGGTCGGCCCTATCTTGTATGTTTCATCTACCGCATGGCAAGCTATGCAACCTTTCATTACAGCCAGGTTTTGACCAGTTTCCGGACTGGCGCTGGCGCCGCCGCATGCGCTAATCAATCCAAGCATCCCCAATACAAGCATAAGGTAAACAATCCTGTTCATGCACCCTCCCGGTTTAATTCTGCTTAAGTGTCGAGTATAAACGCAATCAAAAAACCTGTCACCACAATGGCAAATGGAGGCTTTCACTACTTATTCAATTTCTCCCAGGCTCCTACCCAGGGGCTACCCATCCTGTGATTTTCAGATACTTTTATTTTTTGTAATTTTTGAGCAATCTGCGCCGAGAGCATGGCAACATTACCCCAATCATCACTTAGCACAGCAGTTCTCATCTTCTCCCCCATCTGGCCTGCCCAGGCCCACTCCATGCGGAAACGATCGGCCTTGACCCAGTAATCGCGTTTCTCCCAGGCCGCCACAGAGACATCGATCCCAGCAGCGATGGTTTGTAAAGCCAACGCGATGAAAGCGGCCAAGTCTCGGGCTTCCGCGACTTGGTCTTGCCCTGAGCCTGCCTGTGCCCGAACGGGTATCGAAGGGTCGCTTTGCCTGGCCAGTTCACGAATAGCAATCACAATGGCCTTGGTCAGGCGGGTACGGTCTTTCCCGGCTGAATCAGGGTTGATTACACGAGACATGTTACCTCTTTAAAACCGCACAGTTGTTCTGGTTTCGCAGCCGCCCATTATAATC
>CAZLOC010000691.1:0-1985 GCA_964560935.1 uncultured Anaerolineaceae bacterium
GGTCGATGCGGAATCTAAAGCAGCGAATACATGCTCAGATTTCACATGGAAGCCATTGATGTCATTAAGAAAACCATCATAGGTCTCAGCCACCACAGGCAAATGCCAGAATACACCTGGAGAAATGGGGTCATAGAGCGCTTGCGTATTCTTCCAGGCGATGACCGCATCCCGGACCACTCCTACGCTGTGGGTATTGGTCAGCATCACAGGACCTTCCAGGAAGCCCGATTCTTCGATCCAGGCAGTACCGGTCATCTCTCCATTGCCATTGAGGGAGTACCAGGCAGCAAAGACCGGATCATAGCTTTTTCCTCGAGGTAGAATGGCAGTGACTCCCGTGCGCACGGGTCCATGGCCAACTTGCAGGGCTCCATCACCGGAAACCAGAGTTGAGAAACCTACCTCAATGCCCGCAACATCTGTGATTGCATTTAATTTTCCAGGTACTCCCGGAAAGGGAATGCCAAGCTCACGGGCGCGAGGAATTTGAGCTTGTTCTCTGGTAGTATTGTTATACATAATTTATCTCCTCAGTGAGATGTAACAATAATTCAACAAACAACCTGCCCAACTATTTATTCTATCAATAATAATCTGATAAATTATATCTTTATTGTGAATTGAGTTAATACTTGGTTGTAAATAGTCTATCAATGATGATTTCCCCCTGTCAAGTCAAAAGATAATGTTACCGTAGAGGGGTCGTTGGTTCAAATGATAATGTTACCAAAGTGTCCACCTCCTTGATCAGAGTTTCAAAGACATTTACGGTTTCATCTTGGTTCAATGGGGGTAGAGAAAGCAAGTGGGAGATCAGGACATCGATCTGCTCTCTCAACTTCATCGGGTTAGTCTGGTTACGCAGGGCTTCCAGCTGACGCTGGGTGCTTTCTTTCAGGATATTTTTCTCTATCAGTCGATCAAAAGGGGTTTTCGCCTGGTCATATTTTCGGCGATATTGCAAGGAAGAAACATACTCTTTTTCTTGCAGTCGCATCACCGGTTGGAAGAGGTTATGATACAGCCATAGTTTCTCATACAGTTGGCGTAAAGCCTTGAGTTGTGCTTGTGTATCCAGGCGGTCATGTCCAATGTAGGCACGGATCAGGCTATGATTGTTCTCTTCCACAAAACGGTTGTCATTTTTCTGGTAAGGACGACTACGGGTCAACTGCAGATCGGGTGCCTTCTCCTTCCAGTACCGTAATAGGTTTTGATTGAAGAACTCTGTGCCATTATCCGGGTGGATTTCCTGTACTTCAAAGGGTAAACGAGCGAGCACATAATCAAATCCATCGGCCAACACCCGATAACTGCGCCCAAATACCGCCACAATTTCACTCCAACCCGTGGCTATGTCCACCATTTGTAGGGTATGGATATATTCCCCTTGTGCGGTTTCCCCACCATGATGCACTAAATCCACTTCGAAATGTCCTGCTTCCAGGATATCCCAGGCAATCTTATGCATCGGATACTGCCTACGCAGGCTGTTGGGCTGGGGTCGTCTTGGCTGCCGCATGGCCAGCTTTGCTTCCCTGCTTCTCACCTGTTGGAGCATCCGCTTCAAGGTTGATATGCTAACCCTTCCGAGTTTTTCCGGGATTTCCTTCCCTATTCGCAACTCACCATGCTTACACAAATGCTGTGCCATCCACACCAGGTTCGGTTGTAACCTTTCTGCACATGGATAATCCAGGCTGCGGGCAATTAACCTCACAGTATCGCTAACCTCAACCCCATATTCCTTGCCTCGCTCTCGAGTACGCCTTTTCCGGGACAACCGCCCATTCAACAATCGGATGATTGCTTTGCGATGCATCCCGGTCACAGCTTCAATCTCATCCAAGAGTCTCCCCTTCTCCTTTTTATCCTGTTCTCGATATCGCCCCCACATCTTATGGATATATTTTCTTCGCTCATCGACATTCATCGCTTCTGTTTCGGACATCGTTAGCCTCGGTAACATTTTCTTTTGAGCT
>CAZLOC010000692.1:0-1981 GCA_964560935.1 uncultured Anaerolineaceae bacterium
TGCTCTGCTTGCGTTATCGAATAGAAATGCCCTCTCTTTGCGCAAAAATAAGGTATCAGAATTAGGAAGAATGATTTACTTTCCGTTTAGCCTGATTATATTGATTGGGTTGCTCTGTTTGGCATTCGGAGTACATGCAATCGTTGCCACGGTTCAAACGATTCGAGGAAAAGAGTTTGATTATCCGTTTATCGGAAAATGGCTAAGAGAATATCTAATGCTGGGAACAACTGACATTTCAGGAGAGCTAGCAGCTTGTCGGAGAGAGCGTGATTTTCTCGGTCCGAATTGTCCCACAGGGCGAAAAAGGGTGTTGATTACGGCAAAACAGGCGTAAAAGAGCATGTTTCAAGGGTAACTCTCCATTTTCTGGCTGGTTCCAGGCGTGCTAAAACAGCCCCTGGTCGAGGTACAAAGTATGCAAGCGTTTGAGATTGAAGGCCAGACACACCAGGCACCATTCTCCGGCAGTCGCCCACAGGCCGCGCAAAGAGAACTGGCGGAATCCCAGGATTTCCTTGATGATTCCAATCACGGGTTCAACGGTGCACTTGCGCAAACGATAGATGGCCTTACCAACCTCCGTTTGCAGTTTGTAAGCCATCTGTTCTTTGGGACTGGCTTCTTCGCCCGGTGGTTCGGGCAGTTCGGCGAAAAAGGTATGCCAATCTTTATGATGAGGCTCGCGTCCGGTGGCAATGTAGGCTTCCACCTCGCGTTCTTGGAAGGCACGGATGTTGGGTTCACTGAAGTAACCATTGTCCAGGGCAGCCGCTTCGGGTTTGCCCAATTCGGGAGCAATGGCATCCAAGGTTGGTACAGCTTCTTGCTTGTCGTTGGGGTGGTTGGAGAGGGCATGCGCGACGATCAACAGGCTTTCCTGGTCGGCAGCGACTTGCACATTGTAGTGTTGGTCAAAGCCCTCATTGGTGCTATTCTTCATAATGCGCGAATCTGGGTCGGTGAAATTGTACTGATCTTTGTCACGGGGGCCCGGCTTGGGCGGTTGCGCAGGGCGTCCTTTGGGCTTGTGGCGATGCTTGCGGGCTTTCTTCTCACGCTCTCGCAATTTGGCTTCATACTCAGCCTGTTCTGCCTCGTAGCGTTCTTGGGCTCGCGCTTCCAACACCGCCTTCGCCTTGGCCAAGTTAGCCAGACGCTCTTCGCGGATCGCAATCTCGTCTTGCACATCCAGCCCTTCCGACATCTGCCTTTCGCCTTGGTCGACCTGTTCACCCATCTCGAACAATTCGCCGACTTCTTTACGCAGTTGGCTTTCGATCTCGAGCAAACGCTTGTAGCTGACCGCTTTGCTCTTGGATGCATCCGCATGGATCTTGCTGCCATCCAAACTGATATTCCCCAACTGCAACACTCCCGCCGCCTGAGCCAGCAGCAGGATTTGCACAAACAGTTCTTGGACCTCATTCAAAAAGGTCTTGCGAAAGTTGGCGATAGTGTCGTGATCCGGATGCAAGCCACCCGCAATGTATCGAAAGGGAATGCTCTCATAAGTGGCTTTCTCGATCTTGCGCGAACTGAATACTCCCGTGGCATACCCATAAAACAACAACCCCAGCAGGATTTCCGGCGCAATCGCTTCTCCCCCTACCGGTGCATAACCCGCGTAAATCTTGCTCAGATCAAGCTGAGCGATCATATCAACCACAAAGCGCGCCAGGTGCTGGGACGGCAGCGCTTCTCCCAGGCGGATCGTCTGGTTCAGCGTTTCTTCGTAATTTGCACTCTTGAATTTTCTGCTCATTTCAGAAGTTTATCATTGCTTGCCGGCCTCTCCGACAAGCTGCTAGGAATAAATCATGATGACAGGGCGGTCATGGACCACCCTGTCGAATGGAGTGATGAATGTGGGAGCTGTACCTAACGGATAGCCTTTTCGGTCTCCGCGTCGAAGACTTGGATGTTATCCATATCGAAGGCGATTTGCGTTTTTTCCCCAACGCGCATCTTGGAGCGCGGG
>CAZLOC010000693.1:0-1217 GCA_964560935.1 uncultured Anaerolineaceae bacterium
TTTTATCGTGAAGGGACCGTTATGGGATTGGAACAGGCTTGTTGCGACCTGGAATCTAAATACCGGAAAGTATGATTACCTGATTGAAAACATAGGCATAGAGAGCACAACTTCCTGATGTAGACTCTTGCCCCTAATCAGAGAACAATCCCTTATTCTCCTTCACCCACTCAAACAACATCTCCACACCCTGCTCCACTCCGATCTTCGGCACCCAGCCCAGTTCACGCTCGGCCTTGCGAATATCCGCGTAGAAAACGCGTTGATCACCGGGACGCCAGTCGCCACGCGCCACCGGGATTTCCTTCCCCAATAGTCTCTCCAACAGCGGCCCAAACTCGGCCCAAACCGACATCACATTCCCCGGCCCGCCGCCCAGGTTGTAGACCTGCCCGGCGGCCACATCTATTTTCCCAATCGCTGCATCGTAGGCGTCCAGCAAGTCATCCACATGCAGCACATCGCGCACTTGCTTGCCATCACCATAGATCGTGATCTGGCGTCCCGTCACGGCGGCGATAATCATCCAGGCGATCCAGCCCTGATCCTCCACACCAAATTGACGCGGCCCATAAATGCAACTCTGACGCATCACCACTGTAGGCAAGTCATAGATTCGAGCGTAATCGCGCACGTACTGATCGCCCGCCCCTTTCGAGCAGCCATACGGCGAGTGAAAATCCAGCGGCTGGGTCTCGAGGCAGCCATGCTCCAGGTCCGCGTAACGCCAGCGGGTTGGCTCCTCCGTTAGCGCCACATCTTCCATCCCGCCATACACCTTGTTCGTGGACGAATAAATGAAAATCGGATCTCTTCCCGAAAGGCGGGCTGCTTCCAGCGCGTTGAACGTCCCCAGCGCATTGGCTTCAAAATCCTCTCTGGGATTTGTGACGGATGTGGTGACTGCAACCTGTCCCGCCAAATGGACGATCACGTCTGCATCTTTGGCCGCTCTCGCTAAATGAGCGCCGTCCGCAACATCCCCGACGATCAACCTGCTACCGTTTTTTCCAAACTTACCCTCCAACCAGGCCAGGTTCTTCGAAGCGCCCGCCCGGCTGAGATTGTCGTAGATGGTCACATTCTCGCCACGTTCCAATAAACGATGGACATAATTCGAACCAATAAACCCGGCCCCGCCGGTGATGAGATAATTTTTTGTCATCATTACTCCTGCAATAATCATTGGACCAATTACAGGACCTTTCCCAGCTTCA
>CAZLOC010000693.1:1227-1970 GCA_964560935.1 uncultured Anaerolineaceae bacterium
ATTTCGTCCGCTTCACCGCTTTCTGAAGATAAGCACACTCAATAAACCAAACACAAACCCGCCGATGTGCGCCCACCATGCAACGCCGCTCCCGCTGGCGCCACCCAGGGCAAGAAACCCTGAAAACAATTGCGAGGCGAACCAGAACAGAAGAAATACGAGCGCCGGAATTTCTATCAGCGTGAAGATGAAAAAAATCGGTACCAGACTGAGAATCCGCGCGCGCGGGAACAGGACCAGATAGGCACCCAGTACGCCGGCAATGGCGCCGCTGGCTCCAACCATCGGAACAGGACTTCCAGGTAACAAAAAGGCCTGCATCAACCCGGCTGCTACACCACTTAGCAAATAAAAGACCAGATAGCGGCCACTGCCCATCCGGTCTTCCACATTATCGCCAAAAATGAACAGTACCCACATGTTACTCAAAATGTGAAACCAGCCGCCATGCAGGAACATGGCGCTAAATATCGTTACCCAGGCGCTCTGTGGATCAGTCCACAAGCGCGCTGGAACCAGGCCCCAGGTATTGATAAAATCGTTTAACACGGAAGGGCCAATGCGCAGCTCGTAATAGAAAGCCGCGGCATTGGCGAGAATGATCAGCCAATTTACAAGTGGGAATCTGCGCGATCTTAATGTGTCGCGAAGTGGAATCATGCCCTATTTTCGAGATTCTTTCCGTAGTTCTGTTCGAATAATATTATTCTGCACCTGTGTTGCCTTTGGCCCTAAAATCTTTC
>CAZLOC010000694.1:0-1968 GCA_964560935.1 uncultured Anaerolineaceae bacterium
CGGCGCTTTTTGGATTGAAGGAGCAGACCTTATCTTCTTCAACAGTTTAGCTACCTGTCCTGGCCGAAAAATGTCATCCGTGCAGGGATCAGCCGCTCCCTCCTTTGGGTTATCCCTTTGGCGGTCCAAATGCCACCGGTCTCGCCCTGTTGAGACCCATTCCACTCGTCCAGGGATAGCTAAACAGTCCGTCAGAGGGCGATTTGCAGTACCTTTGGCCCGCAGAATTGCTGCTCGGAGTGTGCATCAAGCAGCGAGTACGCGCTTTTTCCATTGAAAGCTGGCGGGGAGAGCGATTCGGTTGTATCCTACAACGAGGCCACCAGATGGTGGCGGGCAAGAAGCTCGCCACTGACTGACACTCAGGCAGCGCGAGGGAGTGAGGGGCGATCCAGTGTGCGCCGGCGGTAATCGTGATGCAAGCCGCCGAGGACAGGGTGAGCCATGATCGTTCCCTTGTCCTGCTGGGGTTGCTCTGATGAGCAGGGGATGCGCTGGCTGATGCCCTGATGGGGCCGGGCGTGATTGAAGTAGGCCTGATACTGCTTCATGGTCTTGTATAGATGGCGCTCGTTCAGGATGAGGAAGAAGTCCAGGCATTCGCGCCGTACACTGCCCAGGAATCGCTCGCAAATGGCGTTGGCCTTTGGCGCTTGATAAGGTGTTTTCAGGACATCGATATGGGTCCCCTTGGCCACTCGGTCGAATGCCGCGCCGTACTTGTTGTCGTTGTCTCGAATCAGAAACCGCGGTCCCTCGCCAAAGGGGGTCGCCTCCCGCAGTTGCTGGGCCACCCAGGCGTCGCTTGGACTTCTGGTCACACCAAAATGCACCAGGCGACGAGAACCCAACTCGATCACAACAAAGACAAAGATGGCCCGGAAGAAAAGATCATACGTCTGCAGAAAGTCAACGGCCCAGATGTCCTTGGCATGGTTGCGAAGAAACGTGCCCCATGTCTGACTGGTTGGAACCGGTGAGCGTACCTGGTTGATGTACTTCTGAATGGTGCTCTTGGCTACCTGGACACCCAGCTTGAGCAGCTCCCCTCGAATCCGCTCGGCTCCCCAGGTGCGGTTATCTTTCGCCATGTTCTTGATGAGTGTCACGATATCCTCTGCCAACGGGTCTCGGCCTTTCTTTCCTTTGCGCCTTGACTTGCCTCTCCAGACCCGTCGGAACAGATCTCGATGCCAACGCAACAGCGTATCGGGCTGAACGATCATGAGAGCCGTTTCCCAGCTTGGCAGTTTGCTGGCGATGAGGACAAATAGTGCCCGGTCGCGCCAGGTGAGAGCAGGGCGCTTGACGTGCCGCTGCAGCACGATCAGCTGCTGACGCAAGAGAGCGTTTTCGAGGACCAGTTCCGACTTGCTGCGGGCAAGGTCCGAGACGGCATTGAGGGCAAGCGATTGGCTGCCCGGCTTGGTCCAACGACGGATACGTCGCTTGACTGCCTGGCGCAGGGCATTCACAAATCTTGCGGTCAGTGACTGGGGGTTGAGATCCATGGCCTACCTTTCTGGTTGGTGAGTGGTGGCCTGGATTGTACCACAAGAAGCGACCGAAAGTCTAAAGACAACTGCACCACTTGGCTTTCAGGACATAACCCAAAAGGGCTACTCCTGCTGATTGGCTGGCATCTCGGCGGATGAGCATTTTCGGCCAGGACAACTCCGTGATCGTCGCCTGCGGTGTCTCTTGCTCCATATGGCCCCTCCCATGTCAGATGGAGCTGCATTATACCACATTCGAATCCAAATGAGGTTGCGCAACAAAGGGATCCAGGGAAATCGCATTGGATTCTTGGGCCTGAAGTTCCGCCAATTGCAATGGTTCTTTTGTTTAATGAAATAGTTGCCAGCAGTTCAGAACGCTTAATAACCGGAATATCCAATTCAATGGCTTTTTGATATTCAAGAGTAATCAATTTTTCAGCTTCTTATTTAAAATATTCTGAATCAGGAT
>CAZLOC010000695.1:0-1968 GCA_964560935.1 uncultured Anaerolineaceae bacterium
CGTCCAAATAATTGGATATCTAAAACCCAACAGTACAATATCATCATGCGATAGGATTGCTCCCACATTATGCAGATTGACCACGTCTGGGCCGATGGTGCTCAGAACCTTGCACAACTTCTCATGGGTATAACTCTGACGATAACGAAAGGAATTCTTGCGAATTATTTTTTCAACGATTCGTTTCAGCAAGTGCGGCTTATCATTCAGAAGCAGCTTGAAAACGCCTTGACTCTTTATGCACGGGTGCGAGTAATAGAAGATGTAGTAAACTTCATGGCCAGAATCGGCCATCGCTTTTGCCAACCTGTGGGCAGCAATTGACGCTCCACAGCCATACTCTCGTTCTGACACGATGCAGATTCTCATATCCGGGCACAGAAACTAGAATAACATCCGATAGTCAACGCGGTCAAACACCTCAAGCTGGCCCCCGACTGTTGCATTGAATATTTTTTTCCCAGATGCCTCGAACACTTCCTTGGCTCTGCCGTAAGCCTTCTCCATCCGATCCACCCTCGGGTCATGCCATCTATACCCTTTCCCAAAGTAGCCGGGGTCGAAATGATTTGGATCTTCGTTCACTGACAATATTTCAGTGCCTGATACGATTGCATCGGAAGGCAAGGTATAGGAATGGTCAAAACCCACCAAGTAGACCTCACTGAAGCCCATATAGTAGGCCAGCTGTAGACATATGTATGACACTGTTCCGCCTGTCCAAACCATTCGAACCGCATTGCGGGAAAAGTGCGGGAAGCCAGGATAGTCGTCGTACCGGAATCTGACATTCAACCAGAGCGCATCATCCGAGTTCGCCAAACAATATCTCAGGTAATTTCCGAAAAACTTCGTTGGGCCCCTGTATGCATTAATCTCGTTTGCTCGATCTTCAGCCACAAAAACGTCTTCGACGACATAGTACGTCGGATGAAATCCCATGTTTTCATAATTGAGAAATATGCTATTTACCCCAAACGTAATTTCAGTTTTTAACAACCGGAGATCGCAGAGATTTAGACTGGGGCCGTTGCCGATGATAACCGCTCTTCCACCCTTGTGGCGGTCTTTGTAGTCTGCTATACACCGCTCATTTTTCGTGAGAAGAACTCTCATCCCAGCAGCTCGGTATCGGAGTGTACGCCAAACTTGGGTAACAGGCGTCGGCCTAGGACAGTTCCTCGGAGTCACATGAGTATCTCTGAATAAGGATAATGATGCCTGCCGGAGACATCGATGCACAGGCCGAACCAGAGTCAGCAGAGAATGCTGCGCCGTATTACCTTTTGTGTTCATAATAACTTTCTGCATACATCGGCCCAGAGATCAAGGGTTAAGGCTGTCTTGTTCATGAAATCGCGAACTTGACTTGCGCACCAACTTGGCAGCTTATTCCTGCAAGTATCTAATAGGAAGGCAGAGAGTTCGTTCACGCGATCTACAATGGCTGAGTCTCTTGGGCGAAATGCTTGGCGCAGTTCACTCACGAGCCAGTCTGTCAGGATCATGCCCCAAAATTCGTGACGTAAGTCGTCTAGGTAGTTGTGTGGGTTGCGACGATGTTCGACGATTGGATGGCCAAAGCAGACATGGTACGGGGTATTCAACATGACCGCCTGAAGGAAGTATCCGCCCCAGATGTCGCCGTAGCGTTCAATCTTTCCACCCGGAACAGAATATCCCATAGGGATACAAAGAAAGGCTGGAATCAGTTCCCTGACTATGCTCGTATTCTGCGTGTTAAGTGGGCTCCAGGTATTTTGGCCTAACGCGAAGCGCGGCGGGCCATGATAAGCATTCGACCTTACCGGGCCGTTCAACCAGGTTGTGGCATCAACGTCGGGATCCCCAATCCACAAGCCTTCGGTCACACCGACACGACCGTCAACGGGCACCTTGCTAATATTGGACTCATTTCTGTGTCCGCGAAGCTTGAACGGGAATCCCCTGGGGAAGATGGGACGATCA
>CAZLOC010000696.1:0-1961 GCA_964560935.1 uncultured Anaerolineaceae bacterium
TTTAGCTGCGCGCCCAAGTAACACGCTCCATAGTGGCATCGTCGCCAGCATCAATGCACCGCGCGACGCCTCGGTCAGACGGAGACGGGTGTTGAAGGTTACCGGAAAGATTGTGAAAAAAATGGCTCCGAGAAGGAGAAGGTAGGAAACATCGCTCCCTCCAATACGTAGAAGATCCCGCGCCCAGATGAGCAGCAAGAGCAGTAAGAAGAAACCTCCTTGTCCGAATCGCAGGATTGCCAACGTCAAAGGCGGAATGTCCTGAACAGCAACCCGGACAGCAACAACCGAGGCTCCAAAGAGAATTGCTGCGATGAACGCTCCGGTGTTGGCGGTAAAATCACGTCTCATCATTGCACTCCCTCATGCCGGAAACTGGAGTTTGCCACGCGCCTGCAACTCCAGCGGCAATAGACTGTGATAGATAAACTCATGGAGTGGAGTAGCCACGCCAACTTCCCGGCCCAGACAAACCACTGCTCCATTCCAGGCGTCAAGTTCGGACGGCTTGCCGTCAGCCATATCCCTTTGGAGCGACGTTGTCCCGCTTGGCGCAAGAGAATCCAGAAACATCATTGATCTCTCAACGATTCCATCAGCAAGGGGAATTTGACGTGTGCGAGCTACAATGAAAATTTCCCGCATGCACTGATTTAACATTTGCCGTGTCTCAGGGAGGGTCCGAATCACCCCGATGGGGGCGCGTGTCACTGCACCCACTCCCCCGAACGAGACTACGAACAGGAACTTTTCCCACAACGCCACATGGATATCCGAAGGGATTTCGACCCTCACGCCAGCTCGCTCAAACGCCTGCCGCAGTTGTTCGGTTCGTTCACTTGCTCGCTTATCCAACTCGCCAAATCTAATGAAATGGACTTCGCCAAGGCTGCGAATATGGCCGGGGCCAACCATCCAACTCATCGTCCCACATAAGCCACCTAAAACTTTTTCTGCTCCCAACACTCCCATTAATTGCAATGGTGCCTCGACGCCGTTTTGTAGCGGTACCACAAAGGTCTCTGACCCAACCATTGGCTTCATGGCCTGTGCTGCATCGGTCACTTGCCATGCCTTCACTCCAAGAATCACCGCATCAACCACCCCCACTTGAGCGGGATCATCGCTTGCCTGCGCGGGCTGAATAATGATCTCGCCCTTAGGGGTTTCAACTCGCAAACCGGATGCACGTATTGCTTGCAAATGTTTTCCGCGTGCGATGAAAATGACATCCTCACCCGCCCGTGCCAGTTGCGCACCAAAGTAGCCGCCTACCCCCCCTGCACCAAAAATCGCAATACGCATCGTAAACTCCTTAAGATCGTTTTGTGGTCTGTTGTGCCCTCATCTTGAGCGCCTATATGGAAGGAATCTACAACTCGATATTTCGCGCTGCAGACCCTATATTTCAGATGAAGTCCGCTATAAGTTATCTTGAGTTTGAGGATGTTGGGTTGCCTTCCTTAAAATCTCTTCCTCTGTTCCAGCATGGACTTCAAAGTCGCAGTCTATGCCAACGTCCCTGCACCTAAGTATTTTTGCCGTTTTGCACCTCCACTTATCCTTCCATAAGGATCCTCAATTAGATTATAATTTATATCTGGAGAAATAGAGGTGGGAGGGGAAACATCGAAACCCCAATATTGATGTGTTAAGCCGGAAGCTGATTGCGGATTTCCCATATTTAAATCCTCATGGGAGAGCCCCAACAATGATCAGCCCCTCAATGAGGGGATCTACATATTCATTTAGAATATTGTCAGGCTTAATATAGATGGTCTCGTAAAAAGTCTGAACAGGCTATTTTCGGTCATTCCTGCACAAGCAGGAATCCAGTCTTTTTAGGTAGTTAGAATTTCTCTGGATTCCCGTTTTCACGGGAATGACAACTTTTTACGAATTCATCAATATAGGAAAATTATTAAAAACCCCGCCTTCAGAAAATCTTGTACCAAGATTTG
>CAZLOC010000697.1:0-1952 GCA_964560935.1 uncultured Anaerolineaceae bacterium
CTCTGTTGTCATCAAAAAATCCTTGAATTTGTATTCCAGCCCACGGCATATTCTCAATGTGCCTCGCGAGTCTGGCACCCAAGTCTCCCATACCGACAATAACTGCATTCTTAATATTAAACCCTTTACTTCGAATACTCCTAAGTATACTCCTCATGAGCAGATGAGCGATAAAGATAACTGCCGGCGACAGGATGAACCAGGTAAGGATAACTTGCCTTGAATAGTAGTTAGAGGTCTTGGTCAAAAATATCAGGAATAATATGGTACCAGTCACTGTCCACCACGCTTTTGAAATAATGATCAGTTCCCGATAAAGCTTGCGCCCGCGCCAAGAACCGTTCAAATGGTGCGAATAGAAGCTGATCAAGCTCAAAGCAAAGGAGGCTGCAGCCAACAACGCATAATAGTCCGACCACATTACTCCCCACGCCTTCGTGAGCACCCAGAGAAACAAGAGGATGGCAAGACCGTCTCCAAGATGCAGCAGCTTGCTGAGAAACGAACTCTTCTCCAATAGATTGAGCCTGCTTAGCATTTCACTTCCTCACTGAACGTTATGGACGGCTGTTGCTGCCCAGTCCGGCAAGGCTCTTCGAGAATCACAGCCTAACAGGAGATTGTTGCAGCACATGCGGGTTGCATTAATTTCTGAATGGCACATCCCATGCGCTTCTTGAATAGGTCGCGACTATATTGGCGCGCATGTTCCACAAGGACTTCGGATGCAATGTTGTGCTCATTCAACTCAAAGCGTGTAACAACATCAATCAACGAATCCACATTTTGTTCCTCAAAGAAAAAACCTGTGACTCCATCAACGACCGTATCCAATACGCCCCCCCTGCGGAGAGCGATAACTGGGCGACCAGAAGCCATGCACTCAACCGGGACAATCCCAAAATCCTCCTCCCCGGGAAAGATAAGGGCTTTGCAGCGTGCGTAATGTTCCCGAACAACTTCAGGGGGCTGATATCCCATGATCTTGATATTATCAGCAGCCGTGGCCCGCAATTCCACTAGCTGCTCTCCATCCCCGATGACAACCAGCGGTTTGCCGAGCTTATTGAAAGCCTCTATCGCCAGGTCTGCGCGCTTATACCTCGTCAGCTGGCCCACCACCAGGTAGTAGTCCCCCTGCCGGTCCACGGGAGAGAATGCTTTCGTATCCACAGGCGGTGGTATGACTTCAGCGGACCGATGATAGCATCTGGCAATGCGCATGGCAACATGTCTGGAGTTGGCAACAAAGTGATCAACCCTCGCTGCGCTGGTGACATCCCACAGCCGCAGGTAGTGGGCGAAGAACGGCATCAGCAAACGCGTTGCACGTCCTGCACTGGCAGCATAGACATGATACATGTCCCAGACATAACGCATGGGTGTATGGCAATAACACAGGTGCGGCGTGCCCGGCGGGACCAAAACGCCTTTCGCCGGTCCCGATTCAGAGCTGATAACCAAATCGTAGCCCCGCAGATCCAGCTGTTCAAGAGCAAGCGGCATCAGCGGCAGGTACTTCCGGTAATGATGGACGGATCGAGGAAATTTCTGGATAAAAGTGGTTTGGATTCGATGCCTTGTGATGGTATCGCTTATGGCAGGCGGGTGGTAGACATGAGTGAATATGTCCGCCTCTGGAAACATTTCGCAGAGTGCCTCCAATACTTTTTCCCCTCCGCGCATGTTTACCAACCAGTAATGTACTATGGCGACTCTCACTCAATGCTTCCTTTTTCTTGGCTCAACCAGTGGCTCAGGTTCACCTGCAACATCTCCTGCAGGTGCAACACGCTCGGCCGAAAGAACTCTTCCAGCTCGTGCCTGGTTGCGGCATTCATAACGGGCCGGTCATTCTTTTCGTAGGGTTTGTAAAGCATACGAGTCAGGCGACTGTGCTTGACCTTGCCCACTAAGGTTGGATACCCGGAGTCCCTTACAAAATTTGAACC
>CAZLOC010000698.1:0-1949 GCA_964560935.1 uncultured Anaerolineaceae bacterium
TTCGTCCAATACGGTGGAATCAGATACGGTAACAGCTTTCTTCTGGTTTACCCCTTGGTTTACCCCCGCTAACAAAAGGTGAAGGTGATGACTCGGTACCCAAAGTCTGGAAAAGGCACCAAGTGGACGATCAAAGAGCTGAACGCGGTTAAGCCGGAATGGAAGGGCGACACATTGAGTGACGGCGATGGGCTGTCCGGTGAGGTTCGTTTTTCGGGATTGGTATCCATCCATTTCCGGTACGCCTTCAAGTGGGCGGACAAAGTTGCGTGGCACTATTGCGGCGCTTATCCAGCAAACGACATGACGGCTATTCGCGATGAGCGCAATAAGGCTCGTGATTTGGTTAGGTCTGGTATTGATCCCAGGGCTAACAAGAAAGTTGTCAAAATCGAAGCGCAGGCCGCTATCGTGGAAGTCATCCGTGCCGACGAGCAAAAGCGCACCGAAGCCCTCACCTTCAATGATCTCTACAAGGTATGGATCAAGGACGGGGTGAATCGCAGCGACGGCAACAAATACATTACCCAGTCATTCGGCAAACACGCCATTCCGCCGCTGGGCAATATCGAGGTGCGCCATTTAAGCGAAAACCATTTGCGGGATGTTTACCGGGCAATCATTGCCGCAGGCAAAACAGCCACGGCGGTCGAGCTATCCAAGGACATCGGGCAGATGTTGCGCTGGGCGGAAAAGCGCAAACCTTGGCGTGCCTTGCTGATTGATGGCAACCCCGCCGAGTTGGTGGACATCAAGCAACTCGTCCCAAACGACTACACCAAAGAGCGCAAGCGGCAATTGAGCATTGAGGAAATCACCAAGCTGCAAACGGCATTCGCCAAAACGGCGCAAGATTACGCCGACGCACCGCAAAAATATGGCGCCGAACGCCCACTGAAAAAAGAAGCGCAGATCGCCTTGTGGTTGTGCTTGGGCACGCTGTGTCGCATCGGTGAATTGCTGATGTCCGAATGGAAGCATGTCAATTTTGAGCAGCGGACGTGGTTTATTCCGGCGGCTAACACCAAAGGCGAGCGCGGCAGAAAATGCGATCAGCTCGTTTATTTATCCGATTTCACACTGGATCAATTCAAACAACTGCATGCACTGACAAGCGACAGCAAATGGGCTTTTCCGGCGCGCTACAAGGATGGACACATCTGCGCGAAGACCGTGAGCAAACTGGTGGGCGATAGGCAGGTGAAATTCAAAAGCCGCACCCGCAAGCTCAAATGCCGTGTTGAAAGTAACAGCCTGGTGTTGGGTGATGAGGAATGGACGCCGCACGACTTGCGCAGAACCGGCGCAACACTGATGCAGAAATTAAAAATCAGCCGCGAGGTGGTCAACCTTTGCCAAAACCATGTGATCGGTAGCAAAGTTGACCGGGTGTATTTGCTCGACGACTACGCCGATGAGAAGCGCGAAGCATGGAATAAGCTGGGCGATAGACTGGAAGCCATTCTCAGCGCATCCAATGTGGTCAGCTTGAAAAGTGCTTGAAGGCTCTTTGGTTAACATTTCGTCAACCACACGCCCTATTTGCTTCGTCGAATTGACCGAAGCCATCTATCGGCGACCCCGCGCACAAACTGCGCGGCCTCCGCCCTGGTCATTGGATCAGTGCTATTTAGCTTCTGGTGATACGCATGTCTAGCCCAGTCGCCAGTAACCGTTGGATTATGAACCGCATCCTTGAAGCGGTTGAACTGATTCTTATCAATCCCAAACTCAGCATGAAATGCTGACCTGTTGCTTGGGTGTCCTTCGGCAAGTTCGTAAATCTTATACAACGTTTCACCAGATGGATTCTCAATGGAAAGCAGCTCAATTACCTTCGCAGCTTTTGGATCGATAAAAGCAGGCTCAAGAAGAGCCCGCTGGCGCTCCAGTGCCGCTTGATATTGGCGTTCGTTGTGTTCTTCGTGCCACTTGACTAACTCGTCGGA
>CAZLOC010000699.1:0-1948 GCA_964560935.1 uncultured Anaerolineaceae bacterium
CAGGGTTGGATGAACGTTGGGGTTGGACAGGGACAATCTCGATTGGATGGCACATCGCAGGCATTCTCCTTTTTGTCATTTGGTGGGTATTCTTTCTCTGGGCGATGGCTTCCAATCCCTTTTTCTCAGAAGGTGTGCGCATTCAGGAAAGCCACCAGGTCGCGCAACGCGGACCCTACCGGCTCGTCCGCCATCCTGGATATTTTGGCAATTTGATTGGATGCCTGGGTCAACCGTTACTGTTCGGTTCGTGGTGGGCTTTTATTCCCGCTGTTTTGACAATCATCGCATTTGCTGTCCGCACTGCAATGGAAGATAGAACACTACAACAAGAACTCGATGGATATTCAGAGTACGTTAAACAGGTTCGCTATCGTTTGATACCGGGCATCTGGTAGTAAGGAGCAGATCATGTCACAGGAAAATGTATCTACGCCCATCACACCGAATCAAGCCGCACTGAGAATGCTTGCCGGTTTTCTGGCGACACTACTTTTGAGCGCAGTGCTGCTCTTCGTTGGGGCTGGACGACTCAACTGGACTCTGGGATGGATCTTCGTTACCGCATGGATCGTGCCGAAGCTGATCTTCCTTATCCTTTTGCGCTTGCGTGACCCTGACCTGCTGATCGAGCGCGTGACCCGTCATAAAAACACACAACAATACGACCGAATCATTTTGCCGCTTTACTTTGTGTTTGCATTTGGCACCTTTATTGTTGCCAGCCTCGATGGAGGCCGTTTCCGCTGGTCGGGTGAACTGCCAATCCCATTGATCGTGGCGGCGTATATCATCTATCTACTGGGAAACAGTCTGGCAGGCTGGGCGATCAATTCCAATCCATTCTTCTCATCCGAGTCGCGCATACAGACAGACCGAAACCAAAAGGTTACCAGCAGTGGGCCTTATCGCTTCGTTCGTCATCCCGCCTATTCGGCTGCATTCCTGCTTTGGCTTACTACAGGCCTGATGCTCGAATCGTGGTGGGCGGTCATTCCTGGTCTCATGGCAGGTTTGGCGATGGTTGTTCGAACCGCCTTTGAAGACCGAATGTTAAATGCTGAACTACCAGGCTATACAAACTACGCTAAAAAAGTTCGTTACCGCCTGCTACCTGGCATTTGGTAATCGTAAGGAGATAAAAAATGTCATCCATATTTGTCTTGCCTCTGAATGACCTCAACGCCAACCTCGAAACCGTCGGTGGGAAAGGCATGTCGCTGGCAAAACTTGCCAACGCGGGGCTGCCCGTCCCGGATGGGTTCCACATCACAACCAAGGCCTATCGTCAGTTCGTAACCGCTAACAACTTGCAAGTGGGCATCAACGAGGCGCTTCAAAGCGTGGACACCTCGCGTCCTTCCACACTCGAAACTGCCTCCACCGCAATTGGTCGACTCTTTGCCGACGCATCCATCCCCGCTGAAATTGCCGATGCAATCAAGGGCGCCTACCTGGCACTCCCTCACCCCCGGCCCCTCTCCCAAGGGGAGAGGGGAGTCCCGGTAGCCGTGCGCTCCTCCGCCACCGCTGAAGACCTGCCGGACGCCTCTTTTGCAGGCCAGCAGGAGACTTACCTCAACATCACCGGCGCAGACCAGGTACTCGAATCTACCAAAAAATGCTGGGCTTCGTTGTGGACAGCGCGCGCTATCGGTTATCGCGCCCGCCAGGGAATCGGCGCGGAGGGCGTGGCGCTGGCAGTCGTCGTGCAATTACTCATCAATGCCGAAGCGGCAGGCATCATGTTCACCGCCAACCCACTCAACGGTAACCGCGACGAGGCCGTCATCAACGCCGCCTGGGGGCTGGGAGAAGCGGTAGTCGGTGGGGCGGTGACTCCCGATACGATAACGGTCAGCAAGCTGACGAGCGATCTGATCGCACGCGAGACAACTGAAAAAGTGGTCATGACCGTTCGCACGGAAACAGGCACGGAAGAGCAACC
>CAZLOC010000700.1:0-1948 GCA_964560935.1 uncultured Anaerolineaceae bacterium
TCCGGGAGGTAGAGACCGTAAATCCGATAGCGGCCCTGGCTCCGGCCGTAATCGAAATATTCATCGTGGGTCTCAAGGCAGCGGAAGTAGATCCCATAAGTGGACCGGTTGCACGGGATATCGGTGCCGAAAAGCACACGGTCGGCATATTTGATCAGGAATGCACGCGCAGCGTAGGGCTGTCGACCCAGCTCGCCAATGCGTTCACCGATATCAACATACAAATTGGGATATTGATCCAGGGCAGTGGAGACCCAGCTCAGATTCTCCGCATACGAGAGAACGTGCGCGCTGATAAAATTCGTCTTTGGATGGCGGGCGACCACGCGCAACTGAGCTTCGATTGGCTCGATGAACTGAGGGTAGTCTTTCCCATAGAAGTGCCAGTCAGGATGTTCGTGAAGCTCGTCCCAACGCTCATTGGTCTCATCCAGAGGCCAGAAAAAGGCCACCGGGTCGGAGGAATGGATCAGCACCGGGATGCCCAACTCCCCCGCTGCAGCCCAGACTGGATCCAGTCGCGGATCGTACACCTTGAGCAGCTTGCCTGCTTTATCCCTGACATTCAAGCCAAGAGTCTTGAAAACCTTCATCCCCTGCGCGCCAGCTCGAACTGATTTTTCCAATTCCCTGGCCCATTTTTCACCAAAGTCAGGGAGATCTACTTCATCCCAGTTGGTCCAGGCGAAAACCGTGTAGCGATCCGGATAGGGCTGCTTGTATCGTTCCAGGTTCTCGCATAGCTGGTCACCCCAGCCGCCATCCAGGTTATTCACGCTGCGCACATTCATTTCGTCCATCAGCGCGACCGTCGCGGCCACATCCTTGATGACCCAGCCGCCCCCATTATAGATACCCTGGAACCACTCATCGTCCCATTTCCCCAAATGGTTGTGAATATCGACAACCGGGAACTTGGCACGCGCAGGCGTGTGGTCTTCGGTCACAAGGGCCGTCTTCGGTTTGAAATCCTTCAATAACAGATCATCGGACATAAGCTCTCCTTTATTCATTTCGTAATTTCGTTCTGTGCTTATTACTGGTTCTTTCCGTTATGCAGGCTCTGAGCTTGGTGTAACGTTTGCAACGATCACCTTCACTCCCTGCGCCCGGACACCTTCCAGGAATTCCGGAGGCGTATAAATGTCAGTGATAAAGGTGTTCACCCGGTTCAAGGGTGCAACAAAAGCGGATCCAACTCTGCCGCATTTGGTATGGTCAGCCACAAGGATCACCTCACGCGCCTGGTTGAGGATGGTCCGGTCGGTCATCACCTCGGGCAGAAAATCATTCGTCAGGACAGCTTTGAGGTCAATAGCAGGAATGCCGATGATCACCTTGTCAAAGGTGACTTCCTGCAGAGATTGTTCAGCGATATGACCGATGAGGGAAAGTTCTTCACGGCGCATCATCCCGCCTAGGACAACAACACTGATGGCTACAGCAGTCGCCAATTCCGTACTGACGTTCAGAGCGTTGGTAACGACAGTCAGGTTTTTATGATTGGATAAATGACGAGCGACATATGCCACCGTTGAGCCGGAACCGATAAAGATCGACTCACCATCTTTGATCATAGCGGCTGCCGTGCGGGCAATCGCCTCTTTGTATTCTTTTTCCTGGGTCATACGTTGGATGATGGGAGGCTCAACAGCAACAGTGGTGGAAACGATCGCCCCTCCATGAGCCCGGCGTACAAATCCCCTCTCGGCCAGTGCATTCAGGTCGCGACGAATGGTGATCTCACTTACTCCAAAATTCTCGGCAAGATCACCGGCTTTTGCGTGACCGGCTTTGAGAATAACATCGAGAATCCTTTGTAAGCGTTCTTCCTTCATCATAGAGGGCATAATATGGATTCCTGAACGTAATTGATGATAAAATAGTATCATAAACGAACAAATATTTCAAGCTCTTAATCATAAAAGAACACATTCTCTAATAAAAG
>CAZLOC010000701.1:0-1947 GCA_964560935.1 uncultured Anaerolineaceae bacterium
AAGGGCGCATTCACCGGCGCCAATCAGCGCAAGATCGGCCTGGTCGAATCGGCAGCAGGCGGTACGCTGTTCCTCGACGAGGTTGGCGATATCCCCCTGAGCCTGCAGGTTAAGTTGTTGCGCTTGCTGGAAACCGGGACGTTTCGGCGGGTCGGGGGGGTGGAGACGCTGCGCGCTGATTTTCGGCTGATTGCTGCCACCCACCGCGATCTCAAAGGCATGGTCGAGCGCGGCAGTTTCCGTCGTGATCTCTACTATCGGCTGAGCGTGTTCCCGATCCACCTGCCGGCATTGCGGCAACGGCGCGAGGATATTGTCCTGCTGGCGGAAACCCTGCTCACCCGCTTGGTGCCCGGGCGCGCGTATACGCTTAGCGAGGCCACGCAAGCCCGACTGAAGGCGTACGACTTTCCGGGGAATATCCGCGAACTGCGCAACATCATCGAACGTGCCGTGCTAATGGCGGATGGTGACACCCTGTTGCCGGAACACCTGCCACCCGAATTGGCCAATGATGCCGCGGCGGGCATGCCGGGTGTGGATGCCATCGTGCCGCTGGAAACAGCGGAATTACGCTATCTGCAATGGGCGCTGGCGCATCACGACGGTGATCGCAAATCGCTGGCAGAACAACTGGGGGTCAGCGAACGCACCTTGTATCGCAAACTGGCCGTGTAACCAGTTGGCCTCTGCCACCTGCGTCGGCAGAAAAAGAAACGGGGCACTGCAAGCAGCGCCCGTCTCGTGAAGCATGAAGATCTTACTTTGCCTCGGGTGCGGGTGCGGCTGGGGCCGGTGCAGCGGGAGCAGCCGCCGGGTTCACCATCTGGCCCCAGACATTGGGATCAAACGGATTGAAGAACGGCATGGGTACAACGCCCTGAGGAGCCATTTGCGGAGGAACCATCTGGGGAACCATCGCCCCATAGGTAGCTGGGTTCATGAACGCACCCATGCTGCCATATGACCTGGGGTCCATGGTGGCGCCCATCCAACCGGTATACAGGTTGGGGTTCATCGGCTGCATCATCAGGTTGAGGTTGCGCGGATCCATCGGTGCCGTCATCCACTTCATGTACTGGTTGGGATTCAGCGGCTGCATTGCCAAGTTGAGGTTGCGCGGGTCCATCGGTGCCGTCAGCCACCGCATATACAGGTTGGGGTTGAGGAAAGGCGTCATCATCGCCGTGTAGAGGTTGGGATCCATGCCCGCGGCCATCCACTTCATATACACATTGGGATCAGCCATCATGCTCATCCAGTTTGCGTACATCGCCGGATTCATCATGCCGGCCATCATGCGGGTGTAAGTGGCGGGATCCATCGAAGCCTGGGCCATGGCAGTGTAAAAAGCCGGATCCATGGTGGTGACCATCGCGGGCACGAAAGTCTTGGGATCCTTCATCAGCTCGGGCGTCTTGCTCGGATCGGTGATTTTCTCGACCACCGACTCCGGTGTGGTTTGTTGGCCCATTGCCGGCATGGCGACAATAGCGAAAAGGGCCAGCATCAGTTTCGTCAGTTTCATGGCGTCACTCCTGTAAGAATGAGAATAGGGCTTATCAATATAGACAACGTTGCGCTGTCGCTCCCACGCAATTCAAGCAACACGACCTTTATGAAATCAGATAGTTAACAAACGCTATCCGGGAAACCGCCAATTTGATCTAGGAAATCCTTTTTTATCAATCAGATGACGCCCATTCCTGAGGAGGGGAGAGAGCGGCCCACTGAAAATTCTGGTAACGCTCCGAATGCTGAGACCAAAAGCACGCGTTCGGGGTACCCCATGGCCTTCCGCTCAATGGCCAAAGGCGACACAAACCTTTCGATTGACTGCGTCCACTGTCTTATCAACACCGGCCGTTGGCGGTGCTTTCGATACTGAACGGCCGCTTTCGTTAGTTGGGTTGGCATAACCCGACCCTGAGCGGTCGGTCATGGCAT
>CAZLOC010000702.1:0-1944 GCA_964560935.1 uncultured Anaerolineaceae bacterium
GGTACATCGCATCGCGCACGAGGATTAGGGTAACGAAGCGGTTCCGCAGCCAGGACTCGACCAGTTCAACGATCTCATTTTCGGTCGATTCGCCTTTCACCATGAAATGGTCGGCGCCGTTGTGAAACGCGGCTTCCCGATATTCGAGAATGTCGTAGCTGGTGATGACGCAGACCATCGAATTGACAAACAGGGACTTGATGGTTTTGGTCAGGTCGAGCCCATTTACATCAGGCAGCCGGATATCCATGAAGATGAGGTCAAAGCGCCGGGAAAGCCCATGGCGCAGGGCTTCCTCCCCGTCTGCTGCCTCGGCGATCTGCATCGATGGAAACCTTCCGGACAGCAGTTGCCGCAGCGACTGGCGATACGTGACATTGTCTTCAACAATGAGGGCGTTCATGACGGCTCACCCCGCAAATCAACCCGGACTCATCAAATCTAGCCGGCTGGGAGGTCAAGGCCTATAGGGATTTTTTGGTATTTCCCATCTCTGTTCTCTGTAGATGGCTACAGTCCTGCCTGGTAGCGCTGGTATAAATCCATGACCCGTGGCACATAGCGCAGGGTTTCCCGATAAGGTGGGATGCGGTTGCCGTGTTTCATCACTGCATGTTCGCCTGCGTTGTAGGCGGCGAGTGCCAGACTCGTGTCGTTGTTGAACATGCGCAGCAAATCCTTCAGATAGAGGGCGCCGCCATTCAGGTTCTGCCTGGGATCAAACGCGTCGGCCACCCCATACCGTTTCGCGGTTTGCGGCATCAGCTGCATCAAGCCGGCCGCGCCCTTCCTGGACACGGCTTTCGGGTTGTAGCTTGACTCGACTGAAATTACCGCATGGAGCAAGGCGCTCTCCAGGCCATGGACGCGGGACACCTCCTCGACAACTTGATCGTATCCGGCCTTTCTGGTCAGGCCTGTCTTGTGCTTGCGTGCCGCCGCGGCGGGCGCTGTTGCGGCAACCGCCGGTTGCAGCTCCACGATCGGGACGGCATAGCGCTCATCTGCCGGCATATTACTGAACGACTCCGTGCCGTCGGCGTCCGTATAGGCGTAAATATCTGCCCATGCTGGCGGGAATAGCCCGCATTCCAGCAGCAACAGCACGCTTGCCATGTATTTGCGCGGCATCATCAGCCAAGCCTAGACAGCACGCCCAGACGGAGCAATACGCTGAACACTGTAGATTGGCTGGCACAGGATGGCTGCATCTTTCGCCACGACAAACTTGCCCTGCCGGTTTGACTTGGGCTATTTTTGAGGCATTGTCACCCATGCATAAGGGTTCCTTGTGTTCAGGTTGTTGCGCTACTACTCGGTGGCAAGCCTCGTTGCCGTCCTTGCCACGGCAGTCCTGCTGGCCTGGTTTTACCGGCAGGTGGCGATTGAAGGCATCGTCCAGATGATCGAGCGGGGCAACCTGACCCTGGCGCGAACAGCCATGAACCCCATCAAACCGACGCTCCTTGAATACCTCAGCGCCACACAGGATCTTCGTCCAGACAGTGCCAACCATCCGCCATTGCCGCCCGATCTGCTTGCGTCGATCAACAGCCTGATGCAGGACAGATCGGTGGTCAGAATCAAGCTTTTCAATCGCCACGGCGTGGTGGTTTTCTCCACCAAGCCGTCCCAGATCGGCGACGACCAAAACCACAATCAGGGCTTCAACATCGCGATCAACGGAGGCGTGGCGAGCGCCCTGACTTACCGCGACACCTTCAACCGCTTTGACGGCGTCACGGAAGATGACAACCTGATGCAAACCTACATCCCGGTTCAGGCCAGCCCGGCCGAGCCGATTCAGGGGGTATTCGAGCTTTACACCGATGTGAACAGGCTGGTACTTCAAACAGAACGGACCGAATTCATCATCATGGCCGGCGCCACCCTGATTCTGTTGGCCCTGTATGCCGTGCTGGTTCTCATCGTGCGCCGCGCCAA